>LKMM01000040.1 GCA_001563885.1 Natrialbaceae archaeon B1-Br10_E2g27 | reverse complement strand
GTGGGCTATCCGGCAACGATCGACGGCTGGGCGCGCAGTTTCGCCTCGGTCGCGATGGCTGGCTTCGTCGCCCGCTTCGGGGCTGCACCGACGGCGGCCTACGGGATCGGTCTCCGGTATATGTCTGTTACCTGGGCGGTCGCGGGCGCAATCGGTAACGCGACGGCGACCGGCGTCGGGCAAAACCTCGGCGCGAAGACCCCCGACCGTGCGGTGACGGTGACGAAAGTGGCGACGACCGGAACGATGGTTCTTATCGGTGCGGTCGCCGCCATCCTGTTTGCGTTTCCAGCCCAGGCGATGGCCATCTTCGTCGGCGATCCCGACGTCATTGCCGAGGGCGTCGTCTTCCTCCGGATTATGGCCCCGTTCTGGGCACTGTTCGCCGGCGTGATGGTTATCCAGGGAGCGTTTCGGGGGGCTGGAAACACCCGTGAAGCGATGGTGCTTTCCTTTCTCTCGCGGTGGATCTTCCGGGTCCCCGTCGCCCTCGCGCTTGCCTTTACCGCAGTGACGATTCCTGGTCTCGGCGTGACGGTCTCGACTCTCCCCGGGATCGACCTCGGGATCAACGGAATCTGGTGGGCGTATGCCTTCGGGATGGCCGCCTCGTTCGTCGTCTCCGTCGGCTGGTTCAGCCTCGGCACCTGGAAACGGGGACTGGTCGACGATTAGGACGGTTGCCGGCCGAACGATCACCGGGAGAGCCACCGCTCGAGTCGAGGGCTAAACTCGCCGGCCATGCGAACGTCGTCGTCGGTGAAGGCGTCGGTCACAACCAGCGTACACAGGTAGGTCCCGACGACCGCTATGGGGAGGATGACGGCGATCGACAGGTCGGAGTCGGCGACGACGAGTACTGGAATGCCCGCTATGGTTGCGGGGATGCCGGCGGTGACGACCTTTGCGAAGTCCCAGGTGAACGGGTGGATACCGTCGAAATAGTAGAGTTCGGAAAGCGTGAGCCCGCCGACGAGAACGAGTGCGACCGCGGAGCCGACCGCTGCACCGTCTATCCCGATTACGGGGACGAGTGCGATCGAGACGAGGAAGTTCACACCGAAAAGGACGAGCGTGTTCACAAAAACGAGTCGGGAGTAGCCAAGCCCCTGTAACAGCGAGCCGTCGGGACCGCCGAAGGTGACGTTGAACAGAAACGCACTGGCGAGGACGACGACGACGGTACTCGCGGCGGCGTACTGTGGGGTATACAGCACCGCGAGGTAGGAACTCGCGCCAAGAGAGAGGACGATGGCGATCGGGAGTGTGATGGCGACGATCCAGCGGGCCATGATCCGAAAGCGAGATTCGACTAGCTCGAGGTCGTCTCTGGACTCGGCGATCAGCGGCTTGAACACCGGTGACAGCGAGTTAAAAATGATCATCAGCCCCGAGCCGAGCATGTAGCCGACCCGGTAGATGCCAACGTCGTCGGAGCCGAGGAAAAAGCCGAGGACGAAGTAATCGACATGGCCCATCAACACGAAGACGACGCTGGTCATCGCCAGCGGGAGGGCGTAGGTCACGAGCGGTTTCGCTGGGACCACCTCGAGATCGGCTGCGAGTAGATCCCAGGCTTTGTAGGTGAAGATGGCCGCACCGACGGCGGTTGCGACGAACAGCCCGACGACGTAGCCGGCGATGAGCCCAAGCAGGCCAAAGCCGGCGAGCAAGAAGCCTGCGGTGGTCACGAAGCGAACGATCGGCCGAACGAGATCGCGCATAATGACTCGGTACTGGAGTTTTTTGATGCTGTAATAGCTGGTGAGCAAGACGTTGTAGATCGCAAGCATCGGAACCGTCACCGCGAGAAACAACAGGGCAATCTGCATCGATGGCTCGCCGAAGAACTCACCGATGCCTCGAGCGCTGAGTGCGAGTGCAATCGCGACGAGCGAGGAGGTAACGAGCACCGTTGCAGTCACCTGGACGATGACGCCTTTGGCTTTCCCACGCTCGCCGTCCTCGAGATACTGCGGGACGAAGTAATCGATCGCAAGCGGGAGCCCGAGGTTCGCAAACACCTGCATAAACAGAATTACCGAGGTTGCAAGCACGAACAGTCCGTAGACCGATGGACTGACAAAACGGGTCATCAACATGACGATCGCAAAGCCCAGAATTCCGTTGACGACGTTCCCGACGAAGGTGATACTTCCCTGCTTGGCGAGGGTCGTGACGCCGTCGTCGTGGTCAGTCGGTGGCTCGTGATCGGGTGTCTGTCGTTCGTGATCGGATGGGGGTCCAGGGTCCAAACCCATCAGACCCCCGTCGCCGGCTCGAGTTCGTAGGTATCGACCTCGGCTGCACGGTCACCAAAGTGGGGGAACTCGATTTCAAACGGCCACTCGGTGCCCGTCGTAATGTCCCCTTCGGCGTTCTCGATGACGCGCTCGAGTTGCTCGCCCTCTGCATCGAAAAAGGTCGCCCGAATTTCGATATAGCTCAGCGTTCGCTCGCCGACGTTGCGGACGCCACCCCAGACGGCAACGCGTTCATCATCCGTCCCCGGGTCGTCGCGAATCAGGTCGTGCCAGACGATTTCGACGTCGGCCGGCTCGGTGATCGTCTCGCCGTTGTCGTCGGTAATGTACTCGAGACAGCCCGAAAGCGAGACGACAGCAGAGAGTGTGAGTACTTCACGACGATGCATCTGGTGGCTTTTCGCAGGGACGATTCTTGATACTGCCGGACGTGCGTCGGAAATCGCCGTCCCGGGATGGCGATCACGCAGGTCCGTCCGATAGTATACGGGTTCCTGACAGCCGTTGTCGATTGTCGTATGGCAAGTACGGATATGTGGGTTCAGTCACAACAGCGTCGATATGAACACAGCCGAGTCGCCTCACGTCCTTCTGACGAACGACGATGGGATCGACGCACCCGGGCTTCGGGCGCTGTATGATGCGCTCTCTGTGAGTGCAACTGTCACCGTCGTTGCACCCAAGCGAAATCAGAGTGCCGTCGGACGCTCGCTTTCTTACGGCCGAACGGGTGAGGACGACGATCTGTCGATGGACGTCACCGACTGGGTGTTTTCCGCGCCGGTTCCCTACACCGAACACGAACTCGGCTATGCAGTCGACGGGACACCCTGTGACTGTGCGATCGTTGGCGTCAACGCCCTCGAGCCGACGCCAGATCTGGTCGTCTCGGGGTGTAACGTCGGTGCGAACATGGGGACCTATGTGTTCAGTCGTTCGGGGACGGTTAGTGCGGCCCTCGAGGCGGCGTTTCTTGGCACCCCGGCGATCGCAGTCTCGATGGATACACTCGGCTACGAACCGACGCTGACCGTTGATGACTTCGCGGTCGCGGCGGACGTTGTGGCGGACATAGTCGAGGCCGTCCCTGACGTCGGCCTCTTCGATCGCGTCGACTATCTGAATATAAACGTGCCAGCACCCGACCGTGAGCCAACCGGCCTCGAGGTTACACGTCCGACGGACGTCTACGAGATGGACGCCGAGGACGGAGACGGTAAGTTCGAACTCACGAACCGCCTCTGGAAACAGATGGCCGCCCGTGACATCCCTGACCCGCCGGGCACCGACCGCCATGCCATCCTCGAGGGCCGGATATCGATCTCACCGCTTGCGACGCCCTACGAGGTCGTCGAGGCTCCGTCGGTCGAACGGTCACTCGAACGCACCGTCTCGAGTTCGCTACGCAGGTATAGTAGCCACTGATACTGATTAGTATTGTCTCGTCCTCGAGACACCGTGACCGGGGGTGTTGCCCACCGGGACACAGGGACAAGCGCTGTATGGAGGTGGGAAAGCGACGGGCTCGCACTGAACGAATGTTCTTTACTCTCGACACACATCGGTCGATGTATGACCGCAGAACCGAGCTTCGGCGACCAACTCGAATCGGAAACCGAGGCGTATTTGAATCGGCTCAACGACTGTGTGATGCTCTTTCCAGTCGTCTTAGAGCAGTATGCCGAGGATGGCGACTATCAGGAGACCGTCGAGGAGATCCAGACGATCGAAAGTGAGTGCGACGAGATGAACCGACGGATCATCGCCCACATCACGAACGCGGATCCGGAGAAGATCGGCCTGTTGAACACGCGTATCAATTTCAACGAATCGGCGCTGATCGAACTCTACAAGAACGTCGACGTGGTCGCGAACCTGACCGAGCGTATCGTCCAAGAACTCGTCATGATCCAGCCAGCCCACGACACCGCCTGTTTCGATGGGCTTAGAGAGATGGCAGACCACATCGTCGAGATGACTGCAACCCTCGAGGGCGTCGTCGAGCGGTTCGTCCACACCCTCTGTTCGGCCTACGAGACCGACAGCCTTGCCGAGGAGATCGAGGATATTCGGGCAGGCGAAAGCCGGTGTGATGAACTCCGAAACGACGTTATCACGACCGGCTTCCGTGAGTATTCGACCGACCAGGCGCTCGTCTACCGCGAGTTTGCAATCCTGTTCGACGAACTCGCGAACAAGATCGAAGACATCACCGACCAGATCATCATCATCGCCACCAAAGAACCCGGGCTCACGACCGAACTCGGCCCCGACCTCGAGTAATCGATGTCCCTCTACTGTCCGGGTCGGGATCGAAAACACGTATACACGCTCGCTCGAACTACTGGGTAGACGAATGGAGTGTCGCCACTGCGCTATGCCTTTAGAGCGACCCGGCGACTACTGTCTGGTCTGTCGGGAACCCAATGCAAACGCGGTCGTTCTCGAGGCGGCCCGCGATCGGGCGACGCTGACAATGCTTGGCGATTCCGAGGCCGACGATCCCATCATCGGGGAGACGACGATCACGACGACGCCCGAAGACGGCGGCGAGGCGGGCGTCATCGAACGTCGAAACTACGCCGGGTTGATCGCCGACGAAATTCGGCGCAAACGGCCCGAGGAAGTGTATGCCGGCGGCTGCCGGGAGATTATCCGGGCCGTACGAAACGAGGTCCACTACACCTTTTATCGCGTCGCCGACGATGACCCCGTCCAGGCCGTTTTAGCCCGTCGAACCAACCGCGCTCTCGACGTCGTCGAGACCCCACCAGCCGAAAAGATCGGCGGCAGCCACACCACCCTCATCGGCGGCCGAACCGGCATGCGCGCGATCCGAGCCGTCGCCGACCATCCCCACGTCAAGAAGGTTATCCCGGGGCCGATCGATGCCGGTGGCAAAGGCTCACAGTCGGGGCTTCGGGCAAAGGTCACCCGCGCCGACAACGGCGGCAACGTTCGCATGCTCTTGCGCGATGGCTCGAGCGTCCAGGAAAATCGCGTCGTCACCACCGCCCGCGACAGGGAGATGGGCGAACACATCCGCGAGGATCTAAACGAGGTGCTCTCGGAGTCCGAATTTCAATAGCAGTCCGTGACTGTCCGAAGCCGGCAGCAGTCTACTGTCATAATCCGATGGAAGTGACACTGCCTGCCCCTTGTCAGCCCCTTTTCCGACCGGGTGTAATGAGATATAATTAGCTATGACAGAGCGCCCAGACATCGTTCTGGCCGTCATACCAATCCTCGCGTTCAGTGGTCTTGCACTCCGGTCGATGATCCTCGCAACCGGCATGGGAACCGGCCTGCTTGCGCTCCCACTGGTCGTCGTCGGCTGGGTCGGGGCGCTTGCAGTGATCGGCTGGGAACTGCTGTTCGGGCCGGTCCCAAGCCGTGTGTCGACGACCTAATCAGCCGCCGCACGTTTATATAGCAACTCGCCCATACACCGGGGTATAGTTCAATGTCGGCTCCGAACCCAGGTCTCGAGGGGGCCTGCAAACTCCTCGAGACGCCGAGCGATCGGCTCTTCGAGGTCATCGCAAGCGAGTATGCCGCCCTCGCCGAGAGCTATGGCCCGCGGAACGTACTGGTGCTCAAACGCCATCCAGCGGGCCTAGAACGGGTTCGCTCGGCGCTTGCTGCCGTCGACACCGCTTCGAACACCGCCTCACCCCAACTCGAGTCGGTGCCCGAACACGCCTCGAAAGTGCTCGAAGCAAACGATCCGACACGTAAGCGACTCGAGTACGAAGAGCGAATCGAACTCATCTCGCTCGTTATCGACGGCGCGAGTCAGGCGGTGCCAGCCTACATCGAGCGGGCCTCGGGCCACGAGAGTTTCGCCCGCGACGTCGGCCAACTGCTGCTCGAGGCGACACGCCAGCAACGCCACCTCTCGGATCTCGAGGAGTCAGCCGACGAGCGTGGGGACGGCACAGACCCCGCTCGCGAATCGCTTGCTTTTCTCTATGCGATGAACGACCGCTTTCACGAAGAACTCGAGGAACGCGGCTACGTCGAGCGGGCAGACGTCATCCCACAGGCCGTCTCCTTGCTCGAGGGCGACGAGGCCTTCGCCGACCGCATTCGGTCTGAGTTCGACGCCGTCCTCGCACTCGAGTTCGAGGAGTTTCGCCGCCTCGATCGGCGATATCTGGCGGCGCTGTCGGCTGAGGCCGACCTCGTCTGTCTCGGCGAGTCTCACGCAAGCGTCGAACGAACGCGGGTCGAACCCGGTCGGATCGAAGACCTCGTCGGGCCGGGGCTTTGCCTAAAGCGACTCGAGTCTGGGGTCGGAGACGCCGGACCGCCACACCGTGCGATCACGCGGCTGTTGGCAACCGGCCGTGTTCCCGACGAGGACGACCCCAACTCACGTGCTCGAACCATCCGGACGCGGACGGCCCGCGAACAGCTCGATGCTGTCGCAAGCGAGATTCAGTCGCTGCGGGCCCGACACGGGTGGAGCCACGACGCCTTCGCCGTCGCCGTTCCATCGATCGAACGCGTCCCCGACACCCGACGACGATTGCGCGAGGCCGGCCTTCCCACGGCGACGATTGGCACTCCCTCGCTCGCCGACGATCCTGCGGTTACCGAACTCTACGCGTTCGTTCGCTGCCAGTGTGATCGGCGGCGACACGGGGCCGACGTCGTCCACGACCGACGCGAGCGTCGGAACCGAACCGAACTCGATATCGCCTACGAGCGGCTTGCCGCCAGAGTTCCGGAGTTTTCGCCCGCGTTGCTCGAGGCCTGTGACGACTCGAGCGTCTCGCGGGCCCTCGAGCGCTGGATTCGACACACTGATCTGAAAGGGCGAGTCGCCGAGGGCGAGTCCTGGGTCGACGCCCGCGAGCAGTACGCCGGCATCCGCCGGGTGCTCGAGGTCGCACGGTTCGTCGAAGCGACGGATCTGGTCGCTCCCGACTGGGCCGGCCTCCGGCGGATGATAGAGCGGACGATCCGTTATGACGCACCCTACGTCCACACCGTCGAGACGGCCGTACCGACCGGCGGCGTCACGGTATGTCCGCTCTCTGGGCTCAAATACGACCGTCGGCGGGTCGTCTTCGTTCTCGACTTACTCGAGGAGGTCTACCCTGGCGAACAGCATCTCACGAGCCTGTTTCCGACGGCCTGGCTTCGCGGGCTCAGTTCCTACCCGGCCGTAACGGACCTAACGCCCGACACCGTCCGCGAGACCTTCGAGACAGCCCCTGATCGACTCGGCGATCCGTTCTCCGCCTACCACGCCCAGCGAGCCAGACGCCGACTCGCGCTCGCGAGTAGGGCAGCTACCGACCGGCTCTACTGCTGTTCGTACGAACGCAGCGCCGACGGTCTGCGCCGAACGTTCGAGCGTTCCCGATATCTCTCCACACTCGAGTCGACACCCGGGATCCGCCTCGAGTCAGTCGATCCCGACGCCACGGCGACGATACGGAGCGCCTCTAGCGGCCGCGAGGCCATCCTTTCTCAACCCCGGGCCGCGACAGAAGACGTGCTCAGGGAGGCAAGCACCGGCGGTACGGCCGACCTCGCTTCCGTCGAAGAACTGTTCGAGGAACTCGCGGTCGTCGTAGACGACGAGCGGATCGACGATGACTTCGCCGAGGCACTCTACTCACAGTTCGAGTTCGCTGCTGGCGAGGTGATGCGTCGTGACTGAGCGGCTTTCAATCGAGGGCGTACAGACCGCGCTGTCCTGTCCACGCAAATACGAGTTTGCCCACGTCGACGGTCTCGAACCCGACGCCGACGGACACGACGCGGCGACCCACGTCGATCTGCTGGGTCGATCGATCTGTGCTGCGCTTTGGCGAGGTGAGTCAGACACCGATGGGGTACTCGAGGTCGCGACCGATCGCTTGGCGTCGCTGTGGGCCGACCACGACGAGCGATACCACTCGCTTGCCCAACGCGAGCACGAACGAACCGTCCTCGAGGCGACGCTTCGGGCCTACGCCGAGGAGTTTCCGTCCCACGCCGCAGGCTACCAACGGCTTGCAGCCGACGTCGACAGCGACTTACTCGGCCCCGACCTTCGACTCTCCCGGTCGGTGTCAGTCGAGAACGCAGACGAATCGGCCGACGAGACCAGCGTTCACGTCGACGCCACCGTCGACTACGTGTTCCGGGAAGGCCCCTCGCTGGTCGCTGTCAAATTCGTCCCGACCCTCTCTTCGCTCGGTTTGCTTCGCTATCGCTCGGAGTGGAGTGGCGACGTCGAAACCCAGTTTCGAGACCACTTCGACTCCGACAGTGACACGTTTGAACCCGGTCTCGTGGGCGCGCTGTTCGAGACCAGCGTTGTCCTCGCCGGACTTCGGGACACACGGGACCGACTCGGCCTCGAGGGACGCTGTCGGTACGTACAGCTCCCACTGGCCGACCGATCGCAGACGGCGGTCAACTGGATTCGAGGAACTGCCGAGATGGGCCTCGAGGCCTGTGATCTCACCGACCGGTACGTCGACGAAATTTCCTACGCTATGAGCCACGAACACCGAAACGAGACAGTTGATAGCCAACTTGCTGGCGTTGTCGGCCGGCTGATACGGGGTGAGTACGCCCCGGGCGATCGGTGGACACAGATCGCAGACGCCGTCTGTCCCCGCTGTGACTACGCCGTCTGTTGTCCCGAGTACGTCGCAGACGAGGTGCGTTTCGATGGATAACCTCGAGCCAAGAGGCAACCAGGGAGCCGTCATCGACAGTCGCACATCGTGTATTTCCGTCGACGCAGGAGCCGGTACCGGGAAGACGACGACGCTTTTGTTGCGTCTCGAGCGAGCGATCGAAAGCGGCGAGATCGACCCCAACGACGTGCTCGTGTTGACCTTCGCAAACGAGGCTGCCGGCAGCATCCGCGAGGCGATCGCCGACCGACTCGACCCCGACGCCGCCGCGGCGATCGACGTCTACACCTACCACTCCTTTTGTTACCAGCTCGTCCGCGAGTACGCCTACTATCTGGGCTACTCCCCCGAGTTCGACCTCGTCACCGACCGCCGGCGACGCCGGATCGTCGGCCGACTGCTCGCCGAAACCGACTACGCGTTCGCCGCCCCGCTCGAAGACGGCGAGTCGACCGCCGACCTCGCGGCCCGCGTCGACGGATTCATCGCGAGGATGAGTCGCGAAAACGTCTCACCAGAGCGTCTGCAAGCAAACCTGCCGAGTGTCCGAACGCTCGAACTCTGTACCGAGTTCGTTCTCTGGCTCGAGCAACGTGCAAGCCGGCTGACCTTCGACAACGAGGCGCTGCGTTATTTCAACAGGGACGAACACCTAGAAGATGCCCACGAGGCACTCCTCGAGTACGGTAGACTGCTCGAGTTCTGCCGCGAGAAAATCGCCGAAGCGCCCGCCGAATTTCGAGACGACGACGTCGTCCGCGATGTCGACGGCTACCTCCGGGCGACTCAACGTAGCGTAACGAAGACGATCGATGCCCTCTCGCTCGACGACCCCGCAACCAAACACCTCCCGCGGGCGCTGTTTGCAAACCAGATCTACGGCGAGGCGACCGACCGCATCGAACAGAGCCCCTTCGGCCGGCTCAAACACGCCCTCGAGTTCCTTCGGCTCGCTCGCCATTACACGGAGGTGTACGCCGACTACCACGCCCACCTCGAGGCCGAAAGCGCGCTCGATTTCGACGAACTCGTCCGGACGGCGACGGCGCTCGTCTCGGGCGACGCCGGATTCGAGACCGACGACCGGGTCGCAGACGAGATCACGAGCCAGTGGACACAGGTCTACTGCGATGAGTTTCAGGACACAGACGAGACGCAGTTTTCGCTCATCACCGCCCTGACTGATGGCCCCGACCGGCCCGACCTGCTTGCGATCGGCGACAAAGACCAGGCTATCTACGGCTGGCGAGGGACCGACCGCGAGGGACTCGACCGCCTCTCGACGGTCTATGACGACCACGAGGCGATCGAACTCGAGTTGAACTTCCGTTCGCGCCAGGAGATTCTCGATCTCACCAACTACTGTTCGTATGGCTCTCAGTCCTCGAAGACGCTCCGGGAAGCCGGCCGCGAGCCGGGGAGCTACTGGGCCGACGGTGAGACGGCGGTTCCCGAGAGACCGCCCGACCGTCTCGTCAGAATCGAAAGCGCCGACCTCGAGGCGGACACGCCAGCACAGGTCGCGACGACCGTCTCTCGCCTATTGAATGGACAGGCAAAAGCCATCGACAGACGATCGCTCTCTGATATCGCAGTGATCGTCCGAACGAACTGGCAGGCCCAACAGATCGCCGACGCACTTTCCGACCGCCAGATACCCTACGAACTCTCGGGTTCGCCCCGCGGCGAAATCGCACCCGGAATTCAGACGCTACTGTCGTATCTCCGCGCCCTCCTCGACCCCGACGCCGACGTCCACCTCCGGCGTGTGCTCATGTATCGCTACCGACTGTCCGAAGCCGACCTGCGGACCCTACAGCGCCACGACGGCAGCCTCCGTGAAGCCATCGACGCCGTCGACCCCGAGACTCTCGAATCCCCCAGCCGACTCGAGCGTGCCCGCGAGCACCTACAGACACTCGAAGAGTGGCGGGACGTCTACCCGCTTTCGGGTTTTCTGCGACGCTTTCGCGAACGGACTCGCCTCGAGTGGTTCCTGACGGCCGACGAACGCGAGGAACTCGACCGCCTCGATCGGTTCGTCGACGCCTACGGTGAGCAGTCGGTCATCACGCCGCTGTCGAAATCGTTCGTCGATGCCCTAGAGCGCGTGTTCGCCGGAACCGGAAGCGACCGAACCCGCGGGACGAAATCGACCGACCGGATCGACGTGATGACCGTCCACCAGGCCAAAGGTCTCGAGTTCGATACCGTCCTCGTCCCGTATCTCTCCGACGAACACTGGTGTGTCGAACGCGATTACGCCAAACGGGCGCGCTATCAGTTGCTCGAGGCGATCCTCTCGGGAGTCGACTCCCCACTGCGGGCCGACCTCGCCAGCGAAAGCGTCGGTGAGGAATGGCGTGTCCTCCACGTCGCGCTTACTCGCGCCGAAAATCACCTGTTCGTCTTCGGCTCGGAATACGAGTACGACCCCACGGAGAGACTGGGAGCAACGAAAGCCGACGCCTGCCTCGCCGAGGCCATCGAGTGGTCGGTCGCCGGCCGGCGAATGGAGCTCTGGTCTGGGCTTACCGACAGCTTCGAGCACGTCCGCGAGACCTATCCCGAAAGCGTCGCCGACCGAACCCGGGAACTCGAGCGTGCGACCGACACCACCCCGGGAACGATCACCTACTACGCCGGCTACGACGACCGACCCATCGAACCGCTCGAGACCCGCGAAGCGATCGATACCGTCGACCGACTCGGACGCCTGCTTCGCGATGAGACACTGCTCCCTGCAGCCGACGCCGCAGACGCACTCGGACGGACCGGGCACAGAGCCGACGCCACGACCACAATCGAGGTCCCACACGGCCGCTCGCTTACCGCCCTCTCGCCCGAAACGGTTCGCTTTCCGAGTTCGTCGTTTTCAGGCGACGACGACCTGCCGGTCGCGATCAGTCACAGCTACAGCGCCCTCGAAACCCACGCCACCTGCCCCCGCAAACACTATCTCGACCACGTCGTGCGAGCGATCGACGACCCGACTGAGAGAGAAGACCGGTCGACGGGCGCTCGAGTCGTCGGCACGCTCTTTCACGCCGTCGCAGAGGAAGCCTTCCACCGCGGCTACGATACCCGCGAACAGTGGCGCGACGCCGCCAACCGACAGGTGACCGCTCGCGGACTCTCAGCCCACCGCGAGGCCGTCCTCGCCTGTGTCGACCGGTATTTCGACGCGACGGCCCCGGAAATCGACACCCCCGTCGCAGACTGGGAGCCAGTCGCCGCCGAAGCGCCGTTCGCCCTCGAGAACGTCACCGACGTCTCCGGGGAGGTCTTCGGCTACGTCGACTCGGTTCGCCGGCTGCCAGCGGGAACCGACCTCGCCGAGTCAGCCCCCGAGGGCGCACTCGTCGTCCTCGATTACAAAGCAACCGCAGAACGGATCGACGCAGCCGACGCGACCCAACTCGCTCTCTACCACCGTGCCTGTAAACGCCGCTTCGAGGACCCAATCGTCGCCGCCGGCTACGTCTACGTCGGGGACACCGACGGTCCCCGTGTTAATCTCTTCGCACCCGAGGAGCTCCCGGCCTGGGAAACCGTCCGAACCACCCTCGAGGCCGTCGACAACCCCGACTACCACGAGACCACCCCCGGCGAGCACTGCCAGTACTGCCCACACCGCTCGCTTGGCTGTGCCCCCGAGGAATACACACCAGCCTCGAGCGCCGAACTCGACG
>LKMM01000039.1 GCA_001563885.1 Natrialbaceae archaeon B1-Br10_E2g27 | reverse complement strand
TGACCTCGTCTTCTTTTTTGCTGTAGCCGAGGGTAATCATCTTGTACACCGGCGAGAGGATGTCAGGCAACTGATCGCGCATTCGGGAGACGTCGTATCGAAGCGTCAGGCCCAGATACGTCGCCGTCAGGACGAAATACGCCGTAATAACGGTCACGTCCCACACCAGCGGCGAGTTGTTGACCGTGATGTGATAGTGACCTAGCACGCTCGTGACCATCCGGTCGGGACGGCCCATGTGGACGATGACGTAAAAGCCAGCCGCCGAAAGGCCGGCAAGCGTCAGCATCTCTGCGAGGCGGGCAACGGGCATGTATCGATCCATCCCGAGCAGTCGCACAGCCGCCGACAGGATGATGCCGCCGTGGGCAATCCCGACCCACCAGATGAACGCACCGATATACAGCCCCCAGGTTACACCACCGCCGGACCCCCAGTCCGAAAGGCCCGTAACGGCCATGCCTTCCCAGAGCTGGTAGGCCCAAAGGAGGAGGAACAGGCCAAATGCCGCCCCGGCCGCACCGAACAGCGCGATGTATTTTTTGGTGGGCTTTTTGATTGGGCGGAGAATGTCGGCTTCGGTTGGCGTTTTCGTACTCATAGTGACCTCCCGGTGAGACCGACGGTGTACTCATCTAGGACCTCTTTCCGGTCGTCGACAATGTCGACTTCTTCGCCGTGATGACCCTGGTAATTCACGTCCTCGTATGCGACAGGCCCGTCGACCTGTTCGGCCCGTGGCCCGGGCTCATTGCCGAGGTACGTAATGTTCGGGTTGGTTCCGATATCCTCGAGCAGTTTGAAGTTCGACTCCGGCGAACCCACCTCGTTTTCGAGGAGGTTCTGGGCGTCGTCCTCATCTGGCCCGTCGAACTCCCCGTCGTCGTCCGGTTCGTCGGCAAGTCCGAGCGGAACGAGGACGTCCGGACTGTCGAGGTCGAGACCGTGGTCTTCGAGGGCACCGAGAGCGTCGGAGACGTCGTCTTCGCGGTCAGCAATCTGACTCTGTTCACCGTTATCGGGTCGTGCACCCATCTCTTCGGCGGTAATATCGATCGCGAGCATGAAGGCGAGCTCGTCCTCGTCGAGATCCGTTGCCTCGAGGACGGACTCAAGGTCGTCGTCGACGCCATCTAACTCTTCCTCGAGTTCGCTTGCCGATGGCGGGTTGATGTTCCAGAGTGCGCGGCCACGGCTTGGGTTGTCAGCGTACTTCGAGGCGTCGCTTAGGTCGTCGTGGACGTTTCCGAACTGGATCGCTCCGGGTGGGCAGGCGTCCTGACAGGCGGTTGTCCCAATGCTTCCTTCGCCCATGTTGCCGTCCTGGCGGGTCGGACACATCGTACACTTGCTCATCACACCACGTGGGGCACGACTGTCGACCCACCGGCCCTGGGACATCATGTGGTCGCCCTCTTCGCCGGGTTCGACTCCCATGTGGTCTGCGATTGCCGTCTCTGGGACTTCCGGCTCTTCCCACTGGAAGTAGTTGACGCCGTAGGGACAGGCAACCTGACAGTACCGACAGCCGATACAGACGTCGTAATCAGTCAGGACGAGGCCGTCGGATTCGCGGGTGTGACGGGCCGTCGTCGGACACACTTTCTCACAGGGGGCATCAGTACAGTGCTGGCACGGTCGGATGAGCCGATTTCGGCTCGTATCCGCACCACCATCCTCGTAATCGAGGACGTACATCCAGTTGACCCCCGAATCGAGTTGGTTTTCGTTGGCACAGGCGGTGACACAGGAAAGACAGCCATCACACTGCTCTAAATCGAGGGTCATCCCCCACTGGATGTCTCGCTGTTCGGCGTCTTCCTGTGCCGTCGAGACGCTCGCTTCTGGATCCGGATCCTCGGAAGCCGACCACGCACTGAGTCCGACGAACGCCGCACCACCGACGCCCATCTTCTTCATCATGTCACGGCGACCATCCTCGCCGTCGCCGTCGAACTTATCAAGCATTCGGGAGAACGTGCCGTCTTCGACCGCTTTCGCCTGCTCGTAGGCCTCCTGGGTCGGACGCTGGTCCTCGCCGAATTCGGCCATCACGTCGTCGTGATACTTTTCGTGGAACTCGGCCTCGGAGAGTTCGCCTTTCGTGACCCGCATCGCGTCTTTGGCCATCTCGAGCCCGAGATCCGTATCGTACTCGGTATCATCGAGCATCTCCTCGAGTTCCCCCTCCCACTCGCTGCCGAGCGGGTGGAACGATTCGTCGTCCGTACTCATTCGTAGACCACACCTCTCATAAGGATTCTATCACCAAGTGGTTACACAGCGACCCATATTTTAATACCATCATTTGTGGGTGCTCTGGTTCGAACCTCGCAACGTTATCCTCATGAACTGTCGACTCAATTTCCAGCCCTTGAGAACAGAGGCGAACATGTTCGGCAAGATTTGACCACTCGGTTCGGCACGAAAGTGAGACGCCAGTCCGTAGAGTGAACACCCGGTCGAATCAGACATCCCGAGCGATTAGTTCGTCGTGAGTGTCTCCTCGAGTGAGTCTGGGTCCTCGAGGCCGGGAATTTCATCGACGAACCGTTTGACGATGGTCTCTTCTGCTCGATGGAGTGTCTCGCTGCAGGTTGATTTGGCGATGCCGAGGTGGTCTGCAAGTTCCGTTAGCGAACACCGCCGCGGCGTGTCGTAGTAGCCTTCCTCGACGGCCGCGACGACGACTTCGAGCTGTCGGTCCGAGAGGAGTTGACGCTCGTGAGGTCGTTCACGAACGTGTTCGATACGGTATGTGAGGCCACGGTCCTCGAGTTGGCCAGCGAGTTCGGCGAGTTGCTCTCGGGAGCCGGTGACGTCGATGGTTGCCTCACCGTCGACGATCTCGATGGGGAGTTCGATCGGCATCCTGGAGTCCCGTACAGCGAAAAACAAAAGCGACGCGGTCGTCTCGAAGTGGGCCGTCACCTCGGTATCGCTCCACTGGAGCGGCGTGAGGTCGGATATCTGTGGATGACTGCGTAGCTCCTCGACGATGGTGGCGACGTCCGACCCGGCGATACGGACGAGTGCGAACCCGGAGTCCGCTCCCGGGACGGCCGCCAGCACCCGAAGGGTTGCTTTGGGAAACGCCGTCGAAACCTGCTGGATCCAGAGTTCATCTGGCATCGTTATCGTAAGAGTCGCCTGGGCCATGCGAGTATACCCGTCTAGGGAGTTTGACGACGAATATATCCGCCCCCATTCCAGCACCGTGAGAATAGCGATCACCGGACCCTCCGGCCGATCACGAATCCACCGGTTGTGGCCGCCTCGTCGTACCCACGAGAGATTGGCAAATCCTCGAGCAGTCGGCGTTCGAGGACAGAGAGGCTGGTCCACAACAGCCGCAGTATCAGTTCGTTTCGGTGGTGAAGTGTCGGCGTATTGATGCTGTTGTTCGATCGGGCAGTTCGTGTGGTACCCAGTGACCGGCCGATACGAACTCGAGAGAGCCCTCAACACAGTGGTGATAGCTCTCGACTGCAAGCCACCGACTCAGTGCGGGATCGGACACCCCCCAGAAGACGAGCGTCGGCGGGGATATTCGGTTCCTGTCGTACGTCGGCGGATAGCGAAATGCGGCGCGATACCAGTGTAGCATCCCCGAAAGGACACCGTCTCGACTCCAGGCATGTTTGTATCGTTCCAGCAACTCATCGGGGATCGTTTCTGGGCCTGTCTGTCCACGAAGGGCCCCCTCGAGGAGACGAAAGTCTCCGAGACGACAGACGTATTCGGGAAGCCGTGGGAGTTGAAAGACGGCCGCATACCAGCTTCGACGAAGCTGATCTGGATTTGCAAGCAGGTGCTCACGGTAGGCCGTTGGATGTGGTGCATTGACAACGACGAGTCGGTCGACGACAGCGGGACGCCGAAGCGCCAGATCCCAGGCGACGACCCCACCCCAGTCGTGCCCGACGACGTGTGCCGACTCCCGGCTCTCGCTTGCGATCAACTCGGCGATATCGGTCGAGAGTTCGCTCGTGCGGTAGGCTCGAACGCGTCGAGGACTGTCGCTTCGATTGTAGCCGCGCTGGTCTGGAACCAGCACCCGATAGCCGGCGTCGACCAGCGGTTCGATATGTCGATGCCAGGTCAGCCAGCACTCCGGAAACCCGTGTAAGAGAACGACGAGCGGGTTCTCCGCGTTGCCAGCGACGATGGTATGGAGTCGAACGCCGTTTACCGTTCGATACTCCGAGCGACCGACCGTTTCGGCGATGTCGACACTCGAGTCCATGGCGTCGAGTGACGACGGGAATCGATTTCAATCTCAGCCCTGGCCCGCCCTCGGTTTCAGACAGTATGCTTCGTCGACAGATATCACTATCGTCTGTCGACCGGTTAGGTCCACACATCGAGACACTCACTCGAGCAAAAATGAAGGTGGACCGGTTCCCCTCGCTCGACGTGGGTTGTCAGCGTAAAGGCGATCTCATCGGTCGACGCACAGTTGTCACACATCATCGAAACGTATCATCAAAATAGACTGTAATGAGTATGGACCGATTAGCGAGCCGGAGGCGGAAGTAATACGTTCTTGAGCGCGTTCAATACCCTATTATCGAACTATCGGAGGCCAGCAGAGTCGTCCCTGCTGGGGGATTGTCGGCCAACTCGGGACAACAGCCCTATCATATGGATCGTTATAACGTTTTACCGGTGATCGACCCGAACGGGGCGGCGATCACCGGTAAAGAATTACAACAGACCGTATCAGGCGACCGTCTGCTCTTCTGCCTCGAGTAGTTCGTGATACCGGTTGCGGATGGTAACCTCCGAGATGCTCGCGACCTCGCTGACGTCGTTTTGGGTCACCTTCTCGTTGGTCAAGAGTGCCCCAGCGTAGACGGCGGCCGCAGCGAGGCCGACCGGCGATTTGCCGCTGTGGATGCCAGTGTCTTTGGCGGTTTTGAGCAACTGGCGGGCCCGACGTTCGGTCTCTTCGGAGAGTTCAAGATCGCTTGCAAACCGGGGGACGTAGCTTTCGGGATCCGCGGGTTTGACCTCGAGTCCGAGTTCACGGATGACATACCGGTAGGTGCGAGCGATCTCGTCTTTTTCGACACGGCTGACGGCGGTGATTTCGTCGAGGCTACGCGGGGTGCCGGCCTGGCGAGCAGCGGCATACAGCGAGGCAGTGGCGACGCCTTCGATCGACCGACCCGGCAGCAGATCGTCCTCCAAAGCGCGTCGGTAGATGACACTCGCCGTCTCGCGGACGTTCTCGGGGAGCCCAAGCGCGGAGGCCATCCGGTCGATCTCACCGAGAGCCTGTTTTAAGTTGCGTTCTTTGCTATCGCGAGTTCGAAATCGTTCGTTCCAGGTTCGAAGCCGTTGCATCTTCTGGCGCTGGCGACTCGAGAGGGATTTGCCGTAGGCATCTTTATCCTGCCAGCCGATGTTGGTCGACAGCCCCTGGTCGTGCATCATGTTGGTCGTTGGCGCACCGACGCGGGATTTTTGATCTTTTTCCGCGGCGTCGAAGGCCCGCCACTCGGGGCCGCGGTCGATTTCTTGTTCGTCGACGACGAGTCCGCAGTCCTCACAGACCGTCTCGGCGTGTTCGGCATCCGAGACGAGTCGTCCCTCACATTCGGGGCAGCGCTCGCGCTCGTCCCTCGCGGGTGACTCCTCGCGCTCGGTCTGGCGTCGCTCGGTACTGCGGGTTCGTATCGGGGAGTCAGTCATTGTATTGAACGGATCTGCTGTGAATCGAAAACGGTCTGACGTAGCATACTAATGGGCTTTGCTCACTTAAAAACTGCGGTCGTACGCGGGGTATACAGGCGATTGTAGCTGTCGTGGCTTCGAAAGTCGAACACAGCGAACATCGAAACCCTTACTCTCCGGAACCCGGTTCGAACAGATATGAGCGAAGAGGCCGTCAGTCAGGCGGAGGTCCGCCACGTCGCCCAGCTCGCGCGGGTCGATGTCGACGACGAGGACGTCGACCGGTTTACGCGACAGTTCGCCGACATCCTCGAGTACTTCGAGACGCTCGATGAAGTGCCAGCGGTCGACCGCGACGCCGAGTTGACGAACGTGATGCGTCCGGACGACGAACGCGACTCACTCGAGCGCGAGGATGCGCTTCGAAACGCCGAAGAAACCGAAGACGGCTACTTCAAGGGGCCAAACGTCTCCTGATCATGTCGGGGAATATCTTCATTACCGACGAGCGGATCGATGGCGACGACGAGGGGCCGCTGGCTGGCCGGACGGTTGCTATAAAGGACAATATCTCGACTGCGGGCGTGCGGACGACCTGTGGCTCGGCGATGCTCGAGGAGTACGTTCCGCCGTACGATGCGACCGTCGTTAGCCGACTGAAAGATGCTGGCGCGACGATCGTTGGCAAGACGAACATGGACGAGTTTGGGATGGGGACGACGACCGAAACCTCGGCGTTCGGCCCGACGGACAATCCCGCAGCACCCGGTCACGTCCCTGGGGGTTCTTCGGGTGGGTCGGCTGCGGCCGTTGCCGCCGGCGAGGCCGACCTCGCGCTCGGTTCCGATACGGGTGGGTCGATCCGCTGTCCCGCTGCCTTCTGTGGCGTCGTTGGCATCAAACCCACCTATGGCCTCGTTTCGCGATACGGTCTCGTCGCCTACGGCAATAGTTTAGAGCAGATCGGCCCGTTTGCGAACACGGTCGAAGACGCAGCCGCGTTACTCGAGGTCATCGCCGGCGAGGACGACCGTGATGCGACGACCCGTGCGTCGCCAGCTGCAGACGAGGGGTACGCCGACGCCGCGACGGGCGATGTCGATGGGCTTCGGATCGGAATCCCGACGGAACTGATCGAGGGTGCCGAGGAGGGGGTTGTCGAGACGTTCGAGGATGCCATTGCCGACCTCGAAGAGCGTGGCGCAACCACGACGGAGGTCTCGCTGCCATCGATCGAACACGCCGTCGAGGCCTACTACGTGATCGCGATGTCCGAAGCCTCCTCGAATCTCGCCAGATTCGACGGCGTCCGGTATGGCCACTCCGGGGGCTATGACGGCAACTGGAACGAGACGTTCGCTCGAGCCCGAAAGGAAGGCTTTGGCGACGAGGTCAAACGACGAATTTTGCTTGGCACCTACGCCCTTTCGGCTGGCTATCACGATAAATACTATAAAAAGGCCCAGGACGCACGAGCGTGGGTCAAACAAGATTTCGATACGGCGCTGTCGGACGTCGACGTGCTCGCGTCGCCGACGATGCCAGTGACACCGTTCGAACTCGGTGAGAGCCTCGAGGATCCCCTCCAGATGTACCTCGCCGACGCCAACACGGTTCCCGTCAATCTCGCCGACCTGCCGGCAATCTCGGTGCCGGCTGGCGAGACAGACGGCCTTCCGGTTGGCCTCCAGTTGGTCGGTCCCGCCTTCGGCGAACGGACGCTTATTCGCGCTGCAAGCGCACTCGCCTGACCGACCATCGGCGACTGCCGACCGCGGCGCGGGGATAGCTATTTATTTATTGATGGACGTATTTGAATACTAGAGTATGTCTACGATCGAGACCGACGCAGCTGCGGTGAACTTCGAGGCGTTCTCTCGAGCCTGCGATCTGGTCGATGCCTACTTCGGCAACACGATCGACGACGTCGCACTGTCAGCACCGGTATCGAGGGCACAACTCGTTGCCGTCCTGGCGAGAGCACACCTCTCCGGACGGTCGATACCACTCGAGCAACTGCAGACGACCGGCACACTCGCCTATCGCTCCGACCGCGAAACGCTGTGGTGGCTCGAGGGCGGCTTCTGGACGGACCTTCGATGTCATCACCACCTCGCACCCGAGGAAGCGAGAGCCGGCCGGGAAGTCCACCGACGGATCATCGAAGCGGTCGATGGCGACGTTCCGTACTACAATCGAGAGCGCGACCCACTCGTCCGTATTGAACCAAAGCAGTCAGAGAACGGGCGCTCCTGGGATTGATACTGTGTGTGTGTGTCAGGCCGACTACTCCTGGTAGGCCAGGTTCATGATCCACTGCGAGAAGGCGTCGCTGTTCGGATCGACCTCTTCTTCGCCGATAAACGGCGAGAGCATGTCGCCGGCCATCAGTAGCGTAAACTCGAGATCACGGGCGGTCGGAGTAATATAGTAGGTGTTGTGTCCGTTGTACACTGCCTCCTCGCGGTCGACGAGTTCCTGCTCGACGAGCGATTCGACGATCCGGCTCCCCTTCCGAGAGGAGACATCGAGTTCCTTCCAGAAGTCACTCTGGTGGATCCCACCGGTCTCACGAACGAGTTCGAGGCCGGCACGCTCGTCTTCGGAGAGCTCTGCTTCGGCAGCCGAGACGCTCACGCTCTCCACCTCCGGACGTGTTGGACGATCGTCAGGGGTCCGTACATATCTACACGAGAGAGGGGAAGGCGCTTAAATGTGGCCTTCGAGGTCACTCGGCCACTCGACGGTGACTGGATCGTAGCCCGTCCGACACGGCGGCCCGGACGCAAACCGGTACTCGAGGTCGTCGCCGACGGCGAGCAACGACGACGATCGGGTGCCAAAGCCGTCGCGATGGAGACAGACGCCGTATTCGTGGTCACCGAGAACGTCGCCGGCACGCTCGAGCCAGTCGTCGACCGATTCGTCCGTGCCGACCTCGAGTGTTCGACGGACCGTTCGGGCGTTTTCGGCCTGTGTTCGCGCGATTTCGGATCGATGCGTCGGGATGTCGAGGCTGCCGTCGACTGCAGCGTTGACCACGACGTGGACGCCCGGCTCGAACCTGGTTCGCGAGCACTCGCCGTCCCACGCATACCAGTAGGCGTCGGCCCCATCCGCGATAACCAGATAGAACCCCTCATACTCCCGGTTTGCTGTCTCGCGTTCGACGGTTGCCCCCGCTTCGGTTGCCGATTCGGCCTCGAGTGCGTCGGCGACGAGCAGTCCTCGAGAGCGCTCGCCGTCGAGGTCGGCGTCGTTCCACTTGTTCGTGATGCCGACGAAGACGCCACACTCGTTGACGCCGATCCACGTCCCGCCGGCTTTTCGATCGCTTGGCGCGATGATAGCTGGGTTCGTGCCGTAGAGTTCTGGCGGGGCGGACTCGCGCCCGAGAGCTTCATCACGGTTTGCTGCGACTGCGATCGGCGCGCCGTCGAAACACTGCCAGGCCAGTGTCAGCGTACACACAGCCTGCGATAGGGACTCGAGGTTCTTAACTCCGGGTTAGTACGGTCGGCCACACACTACGGGTCGGTGCCCGCTCGGTTGAGTCGGTCTCGAACGGCCTCACGATCGACAGTCCCGGAGGCTGTCCGTGGAAGTTCGTCGGCCATAGCTACCGTCTTTGGTCGCTTGAAATCGGCAAGCCGGCCCTCCCAGTGACTCCGGAGCGAGTCGACCTCGAGTGGGCGGGCAGACACGACGAGTGCCCCGACGCGTTCGCCCCACTCGGGATCGTCGAGGCCGACGACCGCCGCGTCGTCGACGTCGGGGTGGTCACGCAGGATCTCGGCTACTGCCTCTGGATCGACGTTCTCGCCGCCGGTGACGATCCGGTCGTCGCGTCGGCCACCGATCCAGAGTCTGCCGGCCTCGTCCTGGCGAGCCGTATCGCCAGTTCGGAGTCCCCCGTCGACGAACGCCGCCTCGGTGTGACGATCCTCGAGATAGCCTGGGGTTACCATCGGCCCGGAGACGACGAGGTCGCCAAACTCGCCCCGTTCGACCGGTGTCCCATCCGTCCCGAGAATTGTGACGTCGACGAACGCAAGCGGCTGACCGACTGTCCCGTCGTGTTGTTGGGCCTGCTCGGGTGTTGCTGTTGCAATTTGTGAGGCCGTCTCGGTCATCCCGTAGGTCGGATAGACAGCCACTCCACGGTCGAAACAGCGCTCGAGTAACTCACTCGAGGCCGCGGCTCCACCCAGCAGGACAAACCGGAGCGTCTCGGGTGGCCGCCAGCCGGCCTCGAGCAGCCGAGTGCACATCGTTGGAACGAGCGAGACGCCGGTGATGTCGTATCGGTCCAGACAGGCTGCCGTCCGCTCGGCGTCGAATCTCCGCTGGACGACGGCCGTCGTTCCATAGAGCGTAGACCGAATAACGGGTGCGAGTCCGCCCATGTGATACGTCGGGAGACAGCAGAGCCACCGATCGCCACGCTCGAGGCCGAGTCGAAACGCCGAGGCCGTTGCACTCGCGAGTAGATTGCCGATCGTCAACCGGACACCTTTTGGCTCCCCGGACGTACCGGAGGTGAACATGACGATGACCTCATCATCATCCTCTAGGGTGGCGGGGTCGACCTCCCGAGTGTCCGGTTCATCGATAACGGTTTCGGCGGCGGCTCCCTCGAGCCATTCGATTGTGTCAGCTGTGGGGTCGTCGACTGACCAACACGACAGCGCGAGTTCGGAGGCAATCTCGAGTGTGGTCGACTCGGTCTCGCGTTCACAGACGAGGGTGAGGAGGTTGGCACGGCTGGCCTGCAAGCAGAGCGTATCGGTCGTCTCGCGGACGTTCAACGGGACGGCCGTCGCCCCCAGACGCATCGCCGCAAAACAGACGACGGCAACGGCAGGCCGGGAAGCCGACAGTATCCCAATCCTGTCGCCACGACCGATACCGTCCTCGCGAAAGATAGCTGTGACGTGATCGACTCGCCGATCGAACTCGCGGTAGGTCCACCGTTTTTCGGTTTTGGCGTCGATTATGGCCGTTCGATCCGGAGTCGATGCCACCCGATGAGAGAGCGGATCTCGAGTGGTCCCACCCGGATTCACGGCGTCCACACTCCGTCGACGCCGATTCCTTTCGCCTGTGGGACGACCGCCGATCCGTCCTCGAGCAAGACGGGATCGAAGCCGAGGTCTGCCTCGAGTAAGTCGCCGGTGGCGAGCCCGCAGGCAGGCACGTCCGGGATCGTCGCAGCGAGGTGGACGGCGGCGGTTCTGCCCACGACAGCGTCGATCGTCGTCGTCACGAGCGACTCCATCTCGAGTTCGGCCACCCAGGCAGCGATCCGACGGGCGATATCCAGCCCGCCGACGGCCATCGGTTTGATCACGACGACATCGGCTGCGCCGGTCGCGCAGATCGCATCGACGCCGTGTTCGAGCAGCCCTTCGTCCAGTGCGATCCGAACGCCGTTACCTCGAAGCGCGGCGTGACCCTCGAGCGCACCAGCCGGCAACGGTTGCTCGAGAAGTGAAACGTCGAGATCGGCGAACGCATCGATTGCGGTCATCGCCTCGTCGTACGTCCAGGCCTCGTTGGCGTCGGCCCGGAGTTCGACATCGGGGCCAACCCGCCTTCTGGTCCGTCTGAGGCGCTCGATATCTTCCTCGACCGATCGGGCTCCGACTTTCAGTTTACAACACTCGAAGCCAGACGAGACAGCTGACTCAACTGCGCTTGCTGTTTCTGCGGGCGATCCATCACCAACTGTCGCGTTGACGGGAACCCGGGCAACCATCGGTTCGCCGCCGAGATACCGGTACAGCGGCGTTGCCATCTCGGTAGCCTCGAGATCCGCAAGTGCAAGCGTCAGGCCGTGTCTGGCTGCCACCTGGCGGTCGACTGCCTCGAGCGCACGGGCGAACTCACCGCGGGAAAATGCTGCCTGTGCCCGCTCGAGGGCATCCTCACACGCCTCGAGTGACTCGGTCCAGCCGGGAAGTGGGCTCGCTTCGCCGTAGCCAACGGCCTTTGGCTCGTCCGGTTGCGATCGGTCGACGATCCGAATCAGAAATCCCTCGCGGTGGTCGATCGAGCCCGCAGCCGTCTCGAGTGGGGTCGATAACGGGAGCGAAAACGGTCGGTACTCGAGTCGGAGGTCGTCGGTCGAGGCCGGGGTCACAGAACCACCACGCCGGCGGCAAAGAGGATGGCATAAATTGCCAGCAGCTTGCCGGTGCCCTCGAGTGCCGGGTTGAGCGCTTCGCCGTCGGTTCGGGTACAGACCGTCCGTGCGAGGACGGCGGCATACGGGAGCGTCGCAAGCGGGAGGACAACGCCTGCAGTCAGTCCTTCGCCGAGCCAGAGCCAGAGTGTTACCAGATACGCGAGAGCGAGCAGACCGACGTACTCCACCCGGCTCCATCGATACCCAAGTCGGACAGCAAGCGTTCGCTTGCCGGTCTCGGCGTCGGTTTCCCTGTCTCGGATGTTGTTCACGACGATGATCGCGGTGGAGATACCGGCGATCGGGAGACTCGCGAAAATCGCTTCGCGGGTTACGGTTCCCGGCGGGATAGCCGTGGTCAGTGGATCAGCCAGAATCGTCACAGCCTGGACGTAGTAGGTACCGACGACCGCGACGATACCGAAGAAGATGAAGACGAACAGATCGCCCAGTCCGTGATAGCCCAGCGGATAGGGGCCACCAGTGTACGCCCAGCCACAGAAGACGCTAAGGAGACCAATGACGAGAATCGGGAGGCCGCCGACGTAGACGAGATAGGTCCCGGAAAGAATCGCTAGCGCGAACGTGACGATCGTCGCCTGTTTTACCCGTTCGGGCGGGATAAGTCCCGACTGGGTCACTCGAGTGAACCCTTCCCGGTCGTCCGTATCCGCACCCTTGATCGCGTCGTAGTAGTCGTTTGCGAAGTTCGTCCCGATCTGGATCAATGCCGCACCGACGAACGCAAACAGTGCCGGAATCGGAGCGGCGACCCCTTCGT
>LKMM01000038.1 GCA_001563885.1 Natrialbaceae archaeon B1-Br10_E2g27 | reverse complement strand
GATCCACTCGACGTGCCTGGGTTGTTGATCAACCTCCCCGCGCTGGGTGCGATCGTCGGAACGATCGCCGGATTACTCGTGTTGATGTACATGGTCCTGAAAGGGCGTGCCCACGCGGGGCTTCCGCTGCTCAACGGCGGGGCGATCGGGGGGTATCTCCTCGGTGCGTTCGCAAGCGGTATCCCCATCCTCACTGCACTCGGATTCTAGCCATCCGAGGGCAGCCGGTAGCTCGGCCCGTCGTCTGTATCTTGGACTTCGATTCCCATCGCCTCGAGTTCGTCCCGGAGTTCGTCGGCCCGTTCGTAGTTGCCGGCGTCGCGTTCGTCCTCACGGACCTCGAGGACGAGAGAAACGACGTCGTCAGCCAGATCGGCGCTGCCGGTCGTCTCGCCGATAAACGAGAGCCCGAGTACGTCACCGAGTTCGGTAAGCGTCTCGACTGCCCCACGCAGCCCACGGTAATCGTACGCCTCGTGTTCGTCGACGTGGGCATTGATCCCAGCAGCGATCGAGAGCAGCGCCGACTGGGCCTCGCGCGTGTTGAAGTCGTCGTTCATCGCCGTAGTAAACGACTCTCGAGCGTCGTCAACTGCCCCGCGAAGCGACTCGTCTTCGAGTTTCGTTCGGGCATCAGGCGAGTCGAGCGCTTCGATGGCCGTCTCGTAGGCGCGCTCGAGTCGGTCCCAGCGCTCTTCGGCCTCGGCGATCGTCTCGTCGGAGTAGAGTTGCTGGCTGTTGTACGACCCCGCGGTGAGGAAGGTTCGAAGTACGTTCGTCCCCCACTTCTCGACGGCGTCTTCGACGGTGACGAAGTTGCCAAGACTCGAGGACATCTTTTCTTCGGCCATCTGGAACAACTCACAGTGGAGCCAGTAGTTTGCAAACTGCTGGTCGGTCGCGGCTTCGGACTGGGCGATTTCGTTTTCGTGATGGGGAAAGACCAGATCACGGCCACCGACGTGGATATCGAGGGTTTCACCCAAGTGGGTCATGCTCATCGCCGAGCACTCGATGTGCCAGCCCGGCCGACCCTCACCCCAGGGCGAGTCCCAGGTGAGTGCGGTCTGACAGGCATGTTCGGGATCGCTGGCTCCCTCGTGGCGGTGGTCGTGGATAGCTGTCTCGTCGACACCGCCGGCCTTCCAGAGGGCGAAATCGGCTGGATTGCGCTTTTCCGATTGCTCCTCGGGATCGCCCTGGGATTCGATCTCCTCGAGTTCCTGATTCGAGAGTTTGCCGTACTCATCGAAACTCCGGACGTCGAAATACACCGATCCGTTCGACTCATAGGCATACCCCTTCTCGACTAACGTCTCGACGAGGTCGATGATTTCGGGGACGTGTTCGGACACTCGCGGATAGACCTCCGCCCGCAGGAGGTTGAGCGATCGCATATCCGATAGCGTCCGCTCGATGTACGTTCGCGCGACGCTTTCTTCGTCCTCACCGAGGTCGTCTTCGCCGACGCGGGCGACGATCTTCTCGTTAATATCGGTAAAGTTCTCGACGTGGCGGACGTCATAGCCTAGATACTCGAGCCAGCGGTGCATGACGTCGACGTGGACCCACGAGCGAGCGTGGCCCAGATGTGGCGGATCCGAAACCGTCAGGCCACAGTAATAGAGCAAGACGTTCTCGGGATCCTGTGGCTCGAACGGCTCTTTTTCCCCCGTCAACGTGTTCGTCACGTGTAGGCTCATCACCACGACCTACCCCCGGCCCGTCCTTAAACGCTATCAAAAGGGGCAAGATAGCGACCCATGTCGGCCGTTTAGCTATGAGACGGGAATCGACTCGAGGGCCGCTTCGACCGCTCGGACCGCGTCTGCCCCGTCACGTCGGTCGACGATGATGAACAGGGCCTCCTCTGCGACGCCCGCGCCAACGGGTTCGATACCCTCGATTGTAAAGCGCTCGAGCGTGGCGGCGAGTGCCTCGGAGTCGACCTCCCCAGTTGCGACGATTGCCGTCTGCTCGTCGCCGACGGAGCCAAAGGCGGTGGTGCCAACGACGAGCATCGCCGACTCGCGTGCGTCGTCGATCCGTCCAAACCCGCGTTCCATCCGGACGCGGACATCGCGCGATTCGGTCTCGTGATCTGGGAGTTCGTCTGCGTACCGACGCAACGCCGTCGCGATCGCATCGGTTTCACCCTCGAGGTCGAGAAACCGGGCCGCAGCGGTGTAGTTGACGATGCCCGCTCGTAACGCACGCAACAAAAACGGGTGGTCCGCGACAGCGTCCCGTGTTTCGGCAGCTACTGACATGTGGCCGATACCGGGCCGCTGTCGTATAAACACGTTGGCACAGGCCGACCGCGAGCCCTCCCGGGGGCAGACGAGACCACGGTGCTTTTTGCTCGAGCGCCCTACCGAATCGGTATGAACCCCGAAGACGTCGAGGAACGGATCGAATCTGCCCTCGAGGACGCCGACGCAACGGTCACGTACGCCCGCGACGAACACGACGACGACCACCTGGCAGCGACTGTCGTCTCGCCGGTATTCGAGGACCTCTCGCTTGTCGACCAACACCAACAGGTCTACGACGCACTGGGTGAACACATGACAACCGACATCCACGCACTCGAGCTCTCGACGTACACTCCCGAAGAATACGAGGACGCCTGATACGGGTTGTTGTACCGGCCCACCCACCGGACGTGTCGCGGTTGGACCGAGAATGACGGACAGCGATTCGTATACTGGCGGACGTCCGTCGTGAATCGCCGCCACGGGGTGGCGATCAGACAGTTCCGTCCGATAGTATATGAGCACACCGTAAGCGCTCTCCTGTCTATTGGTTCGAGACGGAACCGCAGTTTTATCCTTCAGTCCTGATAGGCTACAGATATGGAATCGCTACACCCGCGAATCCGGCTGCTGTGGATCGTCCAGGGGGTGATCTACGCCGTCATCCTCGGCCTCGTTCTTCTGGCCGTCGATCGGTGGGCACTCAACGTCCCGACAGTCGCCCTCGCGGGCGTCGTTTTCGGCGTCTTCGTCCTCGGTGGGCTCTATGCAGTTCGACTCTATCAGGTCTGGAAGTTCGAACTCCAGTCGGATGCCCTTTACCTAGAGCGAGGCGTCATCACGTTCGTCGAGACCGCCGTCCCCTTCGTTCGCGTTCAACACGTCGACACTCAGTTTGGGCCCGTCGAACGGCTGCTCGGGCTCTCGAGTGTCGTCGTCTACACGGCGGGATCGCGAAACGCCGACGTCCGCATTCCCGGCTTGCCGCCCGAACGGGCACGGGACTTACAGGATACCCTTCGTGAACTGGCCGTCGAAAGCGAAGCTGATGACGCGGTCTAGTATGAACCGGCTTCATCCACTCAGCGCCGTTTCCTACGCCGTCCGGTATGGGTTTCTCTGGCTCTCGCTGTCGCTGTTTCTCGTCGGTGCCCTCGCAAGCATCTCCGAGCTACTAAGCGGCCGCTGGGTGCCAGTGGCCGCTGTGGGGGGATTGGCGTTCGGTATCGGCTACGGTATCGCTTACTACTACCGATTTGGCTACCGGATTACCGACGATACGTTCGATGTCGCCTCTGGGGTCGTGGCTCGACGCTCGCGTGAGATACCTTACGGCCGCATTCAGAACGTCGACATTCGGCAAGGTGTCTTCCAGCGACTCGTCGGACTTGCCGTTGTCTCGATCGAAACTGCTGGCGGCCAGAGCACCGAAGCCGCGCTCAACTTCGTCAGCGAAGCCGAGGCCACACGACTCCAAAACGAAATCCGTCGCCGAACCGCAGACGGAAAACGCAAAGCCCACTCCGACGACGAAAGAGACGACTCGAGTGTCACCGACCAGGAGTTCATCGGACCACTGCCGGCTTCGGAGTTCGACTCCGACACCCCCTCGAGTGAACACGCCGGAATCGGACCGGGACCGGGTGCTGGCGACAGGATCCACGACCGTTCGCCAACGGAGTTCGAAGAACCGGAACGAAAACGACTGTTCGACCTCGAGGCTCGAGAGCTGTTGCTTTACTCGTTTACGTCGTTTCGACCCGCTGCCGTTGCGGCCGTTCTGTTCATTTTCTTTTTCATGACTGATACAATTATTGAGTATCTCCTCGCGATTGCACAACCGCTTGGCGGTCCGGCAGATATTGAAACGGGGACCGCAGGGAGTTACGGAATTTTGACTATCGTTTCGCTGGTCAACGGTATCATCGTTACCTACCTGTTGAGTGTCGCATATGCCTTTGGGACGTACTACGGCTTCCAGCTCGGTCGAATCGACGATGATTTCGTCTACGAACGCGGACTGCTCCAGCGCTATAGCGGGTCGATTCCGACCGGGAAGGTCCAGTCGGTGACCGTTACCGCCAACCCCGCCCAACGATTGATCGGCTATGCCGGCCTCTGGGTCGAAACCGCCGGCTATGGCCCAAGCAGTGATAGTGGGAGTCAGTCGGCGGTGCCACTTGCCGAACGCGGCCGTGTCTACGGATTCACCGAGAGACTGACCGGCGTCGAAACCCCCCGGTTCGAGCGCCCACCACCGGTTGCTCGGCGTCGATACCTGGTCCGCTACTCGCTGGTTGCTGCCGGCCTCGTCGCGGTCGCAGTAGGTGTTACTACTGTGACGATCCTCGAACGGTGGTATCTCGCCGGAGTCGTCTTCGCTGCAGTCCCCGTCGCTGCCCATCTCCGATACGTTAACCTCGGCCACTACGTTGGCGAGGAACACCTCGTGGTCAGACGGGGGTTCTGGAAGCGACGGACGACGATTATCCCCTACTACCGACTCCAGACGGCCAACACACGACGGTCGATCTTCCAGCGCCGCCTCGGTATCGCCTCCGTCGTCGTCGACACGGCCAGTTCCCAGTCGTTTTCGGACGCTGCACCCACGATTTACGACATCGAACTCGAGACAGCACGTGAGGTCCATGCGACCAGCCGACGACGACTCCAGTCTGCACTCAGCGAACGCAGCCAGGATGACGACCTCAGTCTCGATGTCGACTTTACGGACCCTGACTCGAGCGGACCGTAACCGGTCGGTCACTGTGAGTCCGGTCCGTTTCGGTGGCTTTTACCACACTCCCTGCAAGAGGCCTGTATGGGAGATGAGTTCCGTACCGAAGAGGATAGCCTCGGCGAAATGCAGGTGCCCACAGACGCCTACTGGGGCGCACAGACCCAGCGTGCAATTCAGAACTTCCCAATCTCGGGCATCAGTTTCGGACGCCGATTCGTCCGCGCACTCGGTGTCGTCAAAAAGGGGGCCGCACAGGCCAACCGCGACCTCGAGTTAGTCGACGACGAGATTGCCGACGCCATCGTCGAGGCGACCGACGAAGTCATCGCTGGTGAACTCGACGACCAGTTCCCCGTCGACGTGTTCCAGACTGGCTCTGGAACCTCTTCGAACATGAACGCAAACGAGGTAATCGCCAACCGCGCCGCCGAGATCATGGGCGCAGACATCGGCGACCGCGTCGTCCACCCGAACGACCACGTCAACTACGGCCAGTCCTCAAACGACGTCATCCCGACGGCGATGCACGTCGCCGCCTTAGAAGCCGTCGAAAAAGACGTTATCCCAGCACTCGATACGCTCCGTGAGGCCCTCGAGCGTAAGGAAGACGAGTTCGACGATGTCGTCAAAACGGGCCGCACACATTTACAGGATGCAACGCCGGTCACGCTCGGCCAGGAGTTTGGCGGCTACCGTACCCAGGTCGAAAAGGGCCTTGCTCGTGTCGACCACGTCAGAGACCATCTTGCCGAACTCGCCCTCGGCGGAACTGCGACCGGGACGGGCCTGAACACCCACCCCGAGTTCCCCGGACGCGCCGCCGAGTACATCACCAAAGAAACGGGTGTCCAGTTCCGCGAGGCCGACGACCACTTCGAAGCCCAGGCCGCCCACGACGCCATGTCCGAAGCCCACGGCGCACTGCGGGTCGTCGCCGGCTCGCTCAACAAGATCGCAAACGATCTTCGATTGCTGGCGTCGGGTCCCCGAAACGGCCTCGGCGAACTCGAGCAACCCGAAAACCAGCCCGGCTCGTCGATTATGCCCGGCAAGATCAACCCCGTCGTTGCAGAAGCCGTCAACCAGGTCCACAAACAGGTCATCGGTAACGACGCTGCCGTCTCTGCTGGTGCAGCAGACGGCCAGATCGATCTCAACCTCTACAAACCCGTTCTCGCATACAACTTCCTCCAGTCGGCTGAACTCATCTCGAACGCAAGCCAGGTCTTTGCCGAACGGTTCGTCGACCCACTCGAGGCCAACGATGAATTCTGTGAAACCCAGGTCGAACAGTCGATGGCGCTTGCCACCTCGCTTAACGTCCACATTGGCTACGACAAAGCAAGCGAGGTCGCCAAAACGGCGCTCAAAGAGGACAAAACCGTCCGCGAAGTCGCTCTCGAGAAAGAGTATCTCACTGAGGAGGAAGCCGACGAGGTACTCGACCCGCGTAAAATGACCGAACGCGGGATCCTCGGACAGGATCACTAACTTCGGTCGAACCCGACTCGAGCGGCCCGTCCTAAGCGTGGTTCACGTGAGTTCTTTTCAGTATCCGATTATATATAGATATCAAACAAACGACGGTGAGTCGGTTGTACTCAACCTGGCAAAAACAGGAGAACTCGCATTCGAGTACACAGGATATCCAGTCAGTGTTTCGTTCCGATACGTTGGCTCCAAATCGGCTTAGTGAAGCCCAATCACTGTCGAATACGGCGGAATAAACAAACCCAAGCAGTTTTTATGGAGGCTCACGTCTGACGAACTATGCACACCTGTCGCAACTGCAACCAGTCGTTCCAGACCGAACTCGCCCTCGAACTTCACCGCGATACGTGCAGCGACGGACAGCTTTTCTGTCAAGTATGTGGCGATCGGTTCCGGGAGGCCAAAGCAACCCAAGATGGGTGGCATTATGACTGTCCAAACGCCGACTGTGACGGCAGCGGACTCCGCGAAGACCTCTATCGGGTCGAAGACGTCCGGGCCGCGACCCACTGATCAGGATACCCATCGAGGCAAACGATTTTTTCGGTTGTGAGCTGACACTCGAGTGCAATTGCGTTCAATTCTTCGTGTCCCGGCTGGCGTTTACTCGATTTCTTTTCGCCCGCTGATCGTTTCGGGGACGAGTCGAAACGCCTGAAACGACACGTCTGATCGTGGCTGGTCGAAGATGTCGACCGTCGGAATATCGATCGCCCACATACCCTGGACGGCGGCCGACTCGTGTGGAAACTCACTCAGTGGCTCGAGCGTGCCGGTTGCGACGACACTTTGCCAGCGCCCCTCGACCTGGTCGAAGACGACGAACGATACCGGTTCGTCTATATAACTCGATTTCTCGGTGCCTGGCGGAAACGAGAGGTTGAAATAAAAGTGGCCGCGATCGGGGAAATACCCATACGAAACCGGCAACGAGGCCGGCGGTTCCCCGGCGTCGGTCCCAAACGAGAGGACGCCAACGCCGCCGGTTTCCAGAAACTCGGTTCGCTCGTTTTCGGTCAGTTGTACCCAGCGAAGCCCAGGCATACCCGCGGCTACCACGTCACTCGCTAAAATATGCGTGTGCTGTCTAGCTCGTGATGAAACACGCCCGCCACCGCGGGTTCGCCGTCGGCTGGGAGTTCCCCCGGCGTTTATACCACTCGCCGCCGCTGACGCCAGTATGGACGTTGGGCTCACCATTGGCGACTCCATCGATCGTGCGGCGAACACCATAGAGGGCTTCGATCTGGCCGAGTTCTCCATCGTCGAAGGCGTCGACCCGGCGACTATCGACGCCGACAGACTACAGGACGTCCTCGAGTCAGCCGACGCGGATCTCTGTGTTCATCTGCCGTTCAAACAGGTCGTCGTCACACCCGTCCCCGAGATCAACGAGGCAATCTGTACCTCCCTGGGCCGGCTCATAGAGTGGGCTGGCGAGGTCGGTGCGAGGAAGGCTGTCTTGCACGGTACCGCACGAAATCCACACGAGACGGATCTCCGGCCACTGTTCGCCGAGCAACTCGAGGCGATTGGGGCTGTCGGGGCGGAGGCAGGCGTCGAACTCGTCGTCGAAAACGTCGGCCACCAGAAACGAGGCCTGCCACTGTCAGTGCTTGGTGACCTCGCCGAGGAGACAAACACCGCGGTCTGTTTCGATGTCGGTCATGCCTACATGGAAGACGGCGATGATGGCGTCGACCGGTTCCTGTCGAGATATGGCGACCTCGTCTCACATCTTCACGTCCACGACGCTCGAAGCCGGGGTGACACCCACATACCGATCGGGGCTGGGGAGATCGACTACGGAATCGTCGCCGAGCACCTGGGTGGGTTCGACGGTACCGTCGCCGTCGAGGTGTTCACTGACGATCGCTCTTTGCTCGACGATACTGCTCGTCGAATACAGGCTACGCTCTCGGGATAACCTGCCTGCCGTCGCTGACGGTGTGGTGACAGTAACTACTCACTGTGACTGCTCACCACGTTATCCAGCGTCAAGATCGACGTGTTCGAACAGCGTCTCGAACTCTTCTGGGAGCTGATTTCGAGCTTTCTCGATGTTCCCTGGTGGGACGATTTCTGCGACGATGGCGATCACTTGCTGGGCGTGATAGTTGGCATCGGACCGATCGACGCCCTCCCGGTCGGCGACCCGCTCGAGAAAGTCCTGATAGTCGAATCGCTGGCCGTGCTCGGCCTCGGTCAGATACCGGTCGATCTCCATCGGTAGCGGGCTCGCAAGATCCGTCGCCTCGCCCTCGTGGAGTCGTTCCCCGAGCGTCGTTAACACCGCCCGAGTCGCCCTGACTGCCTGTCCAAACTGTGCGTACTCGAGTCGGTGTTGTACCTGACCGACGAACTCCTTGTAGTTCATCCCGGGCCATCCTCATTCCGAGCAGTGACATAACCCTTGGCCAGGACGGCGACGATCACTCGGTTAGTAGCATTACCGGAAGCATGATCGCAACGCCGAGGGCGACGCCGGCGAGCAGTTCCCGACGACCACCACCACGAAGCCCATCCCCACGCTCGAGTGCTTCGGGGAAGATGTCGTGGATGACGAGGTAGATCATCGCTCCGGCAGCGAAGCCAAACCCAAAGGGGAGAAACTCTCGAGCGACGGTGACGAATATGTATGCGATGGCCGCCCCGATCGGCTGTGGAATACTCGAGAAGACGGCCCATCCAAAAATCCGCCAGTTTGAGACTCCATATGTGTGCAGTGGAATCGCAACGGCGAGCCCTTCGGGAATGTTCTGGATCGAGATTGCAACTGTAATAAATATCGCGAGTGCGGGGACTGTGAGTCCAGCAAGTACCAGTTCTCCCTCGACACCGAGATCCGCGAAGGCAACACCCAACGCGACTCCCTCCGGGAAACTGTGGACGGTCAACACGCCGACGATCAAGACGAGTTTTCGGAAGTCAGCTTTGGGCATCTCCCGGGGCTCGAACTCGTAGTCAGTGATGATTGCGTCGGCGACGACCACCAGCGCGATGCCGACGAGAAGGCCAATCCCGACCTGTCCCAGTGATCCTTCCTCGAGTCCCTCGAAGATGAACCCAAACACCGACGCAAACAGCATAATCCCGCCCGCAAGCCCCCACAGTACGACCGTTACCCGGTCGCTGATCTCGTCGACGAAAAAAAACGGCAGCGTCCCGAGTCCACAGACGATGGCGGTAAACACCCCCGCAGCGACGACCAACCCGAGCCCTTCGACGACCATCTGTACGTGCTCTGAGGGACGACGGTCCCAATAGGGTATCGATCCATCGACAACCGGACCGACACACCTCCGTGGACGGATAGTATTTTACCGCGAGGTGGGGTAGGACCCGCCGATGTCTGAGACGGTCCTCGTTCCAATCGACGGCTCACCGATGTCACAGCATGCACTCGAGTACGCCATAGAGAGCCACCCCGAGGCGACGATCGTCGTCTTTCACGTACTCGATCCGGCCGAACCGGGCTACAGTACCGCGGCGGATGTTGACGTGCGAACGGAACCGCCACACGGGTCTGCGGAGTGGTACGATCGAGCCACCGAAGAACAACGTCAACTGTTCGAGCAGGCACGCGAACAGGCAGACAACTACGGCCTCGAGCTACGGACCGAAGACGAAATCGGCGACCCGGCCCGTGAAATCGTCGATTTCGTCGAACAACAGGAAATCGACCACGTCGTCATCGGCAGTCACGGCCGATCGGAACCGACCCGCCTTCTGCTCGGAAGCACCGCCGAACTCGTCGTTCGCCGCTCACCGGCTCCAGTGACAGTCGTTCGCGCTGATTCTGTCAGCTGATAACTCACTGTCTGACTACCGAACGACCGTCACCGGCACACTGGCACGCTTGACGACGAGCTCGGCAGTGCTTCCCATCCACGCCTTGGCGACGGCTCCACGGCCACGGCTCCCGATGACGATCTGATCGACCCCGAGATCCTCAGCCGTCGCAACGATCGATTCTGCAGGCGAGCCAACGGTCGTTTCGATCTCGAGCGTCGCGTCTTCGGCCGCCTCACTAACTTTGTCGATTGCCTCGCCCATGATCTCCTCTGCGATCTCGCGTTGGTCTTCGAGCCAGTCGTCGGAAAGCGGCGGCAGCTGTTTTTCTTCATGCGGAGTAACCTGAAACGGGTCGATCGCATAAAACAACACGAGTCGACTCTCCGGAAACGTCTCGATAGCGTACTCGAGGGCCTGTTGGGCATCCATCGATCCATCGTGTGGCACCAGAATCGTGTGAGCCATCTCGTTTTACATCTCGAGTGCAACCCTCTAAACTCTCCCCCCTCGGCGAACCGATAGATGTTCACCGACTATGGCCTCAAGCGAGATGGGATCTGCCCGATATCAAACGACATCGACGACAGGTCGGTCGTCGAGCAAACGCGTCAACACGATCCGCGATGGATCGCGCCGATCGCGTATCTCGGCTGCGATCGTTCGAGCCGTTCGCTCGAGATCGGGTGTATCGACCATGTTGAGCACCGGCACGACTCGAGCACCCGCAGGGACGTCCTTCCATCCCCCGCGGTCGCTCGTCAAAACTGTCGCAACGTCTGCTGGCATAATCGACTCGCCCTGCTCTTTTTCGGTAAGTTGTCCAACCCGCTCTGGGCGATGGACGTACTCCTCATCCAGAGGTTTCCCAACGACTCGAACACCTGCGACCGGAACGACGACGTCCGCTGCAGCCGGTAGCTGTGGCTCCCGATCGTTCGGCGCTTTCAACCACCGCGTGCGTGCCCCATCGGCTTTTACCAACACGCTCACCTCACCGGGGACCACCGCGGCGATCGCGTCGACCGTCTCGGGTGCATACCCCCGATACCGATCCGACCGCTCTCTGTCTGCGACCAACCCCACCGGCCACTCCGTTATCGAGTCGATCACCTCGAGCGGTGACTCACTCACCCGCAGGTCGGCTACCTGATCGACAAACGGCGGAATACGAACCGTTGCCGTCACGATTGCTCGCTCGAGGCGATCCGCCAACGCATAGAGCGTCGACTTTTTGCCACCGGCACCGACGACACACACGACAGATCCGCGGGCACAGATGGCCTCCTCGAGTTCCATACCAAAACCACAGAGACGAGAGGCTTGAGTGTGGGGTGTCGGTCTGACCTGGCGGGCGACCCAGGAAGAATATAGCGGCATGCGATTTATATGTTTGTCGATGACCACGTTTTCCAGTTCGAGACGTGGACAAAACGGCCAACTCGAGCAATCCGATGAGTCACATTCGGCTACAGTCTAACGACTGCGTGAACGTGGTCGAGAAACGAATATCGATCCAGAGGATATTGAACACTCGAGTAGATGGCAGGTGCTCGAGTTTGTATCTCGACTCATGTCTCTCCTTTGAGTAACACTGTATACGGACTCACGGGACTGTATACTCACTTAATCTCAACTGAAGTCACTACTTTTGGTGTGAAAGCTACACCCTCAATTACGATAAGGACTCTTATACTGAATAGTAGGTAAATTGAATATCATCGAGTGTGATCGGTCTTCTATGAGCGACTCGGTCGACACATCGAAACAGTCGATTAAAACCTACCTCCCAGCGTATCAAAAAGACGAGTGGCAGGCTCACGCGTCCGCCCTCGATATGAGCCAGAGTGAGTTCGTTCGGACGATGGTCCAGGCCGGTCGAAAGGGGTTCGAACCCGACCGTGAGGAACCTACTTCTGCCGACTCTGACCCCAGGGGTAACGCCCTCGAGAACCGGGTCCTCGAATTACTCTCGGCTGACACGTATTCGTGGGACGAACTCCTCGAAGCGATCAGCGACGACATCGAGTCACGACTCGAGGAGACACTCGAGGAACTTCAGGCCGAAAACCGGATTCGCTATAGTGGCCGCGAGGGTGGATACACGACGATGGGTGAGGCCGATGGCAACTGAGACGAGTCCGGATCCGGACGCCGTCTCCGATCCGATCGAGTATTTCCTCGAGGACCAACGGTTCCACGATAAAAGTGACCGAACCCTCGACGCCTACGAACGCGTCTTACGGCGATTTGAGCGATTTCTCGAGGAACGGTTCGATAGACCGGGTCGGCTCGAGGGGGCCACCAGACGAGAGTGTATGGCCTGGATTCACTCGCTTCGAGGCGACTACGAGTCGAGTACGATCGCGACGTATGCCTCCTATCTCAACCGATTTTTTGAGTATATGACTCGGGTTGGCATCTTCGAGGACAACCCGATGGCACTCGTCATGGAGGAGTTATCGGAATCGATCGACACCGATCCGACCAGACGGGATATCTCGGTCGTCGAGATGCGATCGTTC
>LKMM01000037.1 GCA_001563885.1 Natrialbaceae archaeon B1-Br10_E2g27 | reverse complement strand
GAGCGAGTAATACGCCCTTGGGTGCGCAACTGTCTGTGTGTTTTTATCGGAATCAGTGAGTAGCGAGCGATATGGACGATCCAGTGCGACGACGCGTCTTCGTGGGAGCCACTGCAGGTGGGCTCCTGGTTGGGGCACTCGGTAAAACGGGTGCGAGCACTCAAGCAGCAACGACCGATCTCGAGGTTTCTATCGCCGAGACTGACACCGTTCCTGCCGGCGAGTATCTGCGCGTGCAGACCGAACTCACCAACACGACAGGAGCGGATATCAGGACGGGTCTGGAGTTGTTCGTCGGCGACGACGAAGAGCGAATCGAACGCCGGGAGCTCACCGTGCCGGCGGGCGAGACTGAAACCGTCAGACAGGGGTTTTACACCTATCCGGTTTCCGACGACCAGACGTTTCCCGTTCGGGTCGAAACCGATTTCCGGGCCGACGAGACGCTGGTGGGCGTAACTGGGGCCTCGGCGCTTCCCGACTCGAGTCCCGATTCCGACCTCACGGTCGAGCCGGGAACCGAGGTGTTCTTCGAGGCCGGGGCGGTCGTCCCCGGCGAGCGCCAGCAGACCATCTGGTGGCTCGACGGCAACCAGGAAAGTGGGGGCGTCGGCGGGCCGTGGGAGGCGGCGTACTTCGGCGAGGTCGGCGCTGCGTACTGGACTTACACCTTCGAGGAGGGAGGGAATCGCGAGGTCGCCGCGGCGGTTCTCACTGACGAGGGCACCTACGTCGCCACCTGGGACATCGAGGTTACTGCGGGCGGAAACAGTTCCCCAACGATCGACGGCCGCCAGCCCGATATCGACACCCTAGCGCTCGCTCGCGGGGAGTCGTATGAGGTTTCGATTACCGCGACCGACCCAGATGGCGACCTCGACCGTGTCGTCTGGTGGCTCACCCAGGCCGATACGATCCTCGAGAGTGACGAACTCGACGGTGGGACAGATACGGCGACGCTGTCGACCGATTCGTTCTGTCATACCTGTCTGGTCGTCCCCTGGGTCATCGCCGCCGACGGGACGGCGAGTACGTCGTTCGATCCCGGCTGGGAGTTACTCGAGGCCGAGGACTCAGAAGGTGTGTCGGTCGACATCCGATCGACGAACGCTCCCGTCGAGGCTGGCGATACCCTCGAGGTGATCGTCGACGTCACAAACGACGGCTCCGAGGCAACCGAGCAAACGCTCGAACTCGAGGTTGGCCACGATCCCGAAGTCGTCGACACCCAACTGATCGCCCTCGAGGGTGGCGAGTCAGGTGCGGCGACGCTGTCGTTCGAGACGTATCCAGTCACACAGCCGCAGTCGTTTCCGGTCCGCGTGATCGGGCCGGACGACGATGACGAGGTGACCGTCGACGTCGAGACCTGATGCTGGTGGCTGTCGACTCGAGGAATCCAGTGTCACCACTGGCTTTCGATACCGTGGGAAATGGCGGCCATATCCGTGGTCTTCGCGTCTTTTATCGGGGTGCCGTCCCGAGAGGCGGGTATGCGAATCGCACTACTCGGCGGTACTGGCGACATTGGCGAAGGACTGGCGCTTCGGTTTGGGCGTGACACCGACCACGAGATTCTCATCGGCTCGCGCGATCCCGAGAAGGCACGCGATGCAGTCGAGGAGTACGAGGCCGTTCTGGAAGACCACGGCGTCGAGGCCAACATCAAAGGCTTTGCAAACGAGATGGCGGCCGACCGGGCCGATATCGTCGTTCTCTCGGTCCCACCCTATTACGCCGGTGATACGGTTGAGGCCGTCGCGGATAATCTGGACGAAGACACCATCCTCGTTACGCCCGCCGTCGGAATGAAAGGCGACGAGGACGGCATGCATTATCACCCACCAGGAGTCGGCAGCGTCACCGAACTCGTCGCCCAGCGTGCCCCCGAAGCGGTCCCGATCGTCGGTGCCTACCACAATCTCGCAGCCGGCAAACTCGCCGATCTCTCCGTCGAGTTCGACCTGGATACGCTCGTCGTCGCCGATGACGAGGATGCCAAACGAACCGTCATTTCCCTCTCGAACGAGATCGACGGACTTCGCACACTCGACGTCGGTCCACTGGCAAACGCCGCCGAAATCGAGGCCGTCACGCCACTTGTGATCAACATCGCCAGATACAACGACGAGCTAGACGACGTCGGCGCAAAGTGGCTCTGACCACGTTTCTCGAGATATACTCCCAACCCGTAGGAATTTGTCCCCTCGGCGACCACCCGTGGTATGCGCGTCGACGCAGTCTTGTTCGACCTCGACGACACCCTGTATCCGTACCCGCCCTGTAACGAGGCGGGCAAACAGGCCGCCTTCGAGGCCGCACGCGAGTTGGGCTATGCTTTCGATCGGGAGGCTTTCGAGGCCCTGTATCAGGCTGGCCGAGCCGACATCAAACGCGACCTCTCGGGAACTGCAGCCTCCCACGAACGGTATCTGTATTTCAAACGCGGCCTCGAGGCCCATACCGGAACGCTCCGCGCTGGTGACGCCCGCACGTTCGGCGATGCCTTCTGGGACGGCTACATCGACGCAATCGAACTGTTCTGTGGCGTCGAAAAGACACTCGAGTGTCTCCAGGATGCAGGGGTCGCCGTCGCCATCGTGACCAATCTGACGACGCACATCCAGTTGCGGAAACTCGAGGTGACGGGGCTCGAGTCCGCAGTCGACTTGCTCGTCACCTCCGAGGAAATGGGCCGGGAGAAGCCAGGCTCGGTGATGTTTACCTATCCGCTGGTCAGACTGGGCGTCGACGCCTCGAGGACGGTGATGGTTGGCGACTCTGTGGCTGCGGATATCGCCGGTGCGAACGCGGTTGGCCTCGAGACGGTGTTGTTCAACGCCGATCCGCCCACTGAGGCCGAGACGCGTCGGACCCCGGACCACACAATCAACGCGGTCGACGAACTACTCGAGATCGTGCGATGATGCTCGGAGACCAACGACAGGTCGTCGTCGAGTTCGGCGGCGAACTCGAGTCAGAGCCGCCGTCCGAAGATCGCCTCAAGACGGCACTCGAGGGATTCACAAGCTACGACCAGTCCGACACCGTCGAGTGATCTGGCCTCGCTACTGATCGTCGAACGTCCCCGCGTATGCCGATCCCCCACTGGACGGACGCGGTGGGGCACGCTCGACGTCGAGGTCCCGCCTACTCGCTGCCCGGAGTTCCTCGCGGTCGTACGCGCCAGTCAGAAGTGCCTCGAGGTTCTCGGCGAGTTGGTCGGCTGCCAGTAGGTCTGGGACGATGACGTACGTGGCCCCTCGCTCGAGGAGGGCAGCAGCCATCGGCAGTTCCCTGGTCCGGACGATGACGTCAACGCTGTCGGTAAACGAGAGGAAATACGCCGAAATGGGCTTGGAGTCGGCCGTCGAGATAACGAGCCGCGCCGCCTCGAGGTTGGCTACGCCTGCCGTTTCGGGCTCGGTCGCGTCGCCAAAGACGTAGGCGTCACAGTCGGCCCGGAGATCGGACAGCGCCTGTGGGTTGTTCTCTATGACGACATAGGGCTGGTCGATTTCCTCACAGAACTCGACGAGCCGTCGGCCCTGTCGGCCGTAGCCGACAATGACGACATGGTCGGCGATATCCTCGGAGACGGCGTTCCAGTCTTCGACGTCGTGGTAGGGTTGTCCGAGCCAGCCGCGGCTGACGACGGATCCATAAATTTCTTCATCGTACGTGTGGGTCAGATTCGAGAGGATCATCGACACCGCAGCCGCGAGGATAATCGCCTCGAACACCGGCTGGATCAGGAGTCCGAGGACGACCGCCTCGATGGCGACGATGACGCTGAACTCACCGACGTGATCTAAATCGAGTCCGGTGAGCGTTGCAGATCGTCTGTCGTAGCCATAATAGACGAGCAAGGTCCCGATAACGATCGGCTTGAGCACAACTGTCAGGACCACGAGTCCGAAGGCGATTGTGACGACGGGGACGAACGAGCCGATATCGGCCGCGAGTGCCCCAACGGTGACAAAGAATATGGCGACGAAAAACTCCTGGATTGAAGTCAGCCCGTTGAACACCTCCGAGTACTCGACGGGATTGTCTCTGACCGCGACCCCGGCGGCGAACGCGCCGACGACGATCGAGGTCTCGAGAAACTCCGCCGCAGCGAGGAAGACGATCAACAGCGCGACGATGCTGATGAGCATCGCCTCGTCGGATCCACTGGCCAGACGGTCGATGAGGCCGAAGCAATACCGGTTGACGATGACTGCCGTAGCCAAGAGCATGACACCGTAGCCGAGTTGGGTTGCGATCGGCTCGAGCGCGAAAGCCCCGGCACTGACGACGAGCAAGAGAACCACTGCCAGCAGGTCACTGAACGAATCGATCTCACCCGAGAGGTAATCGTGGACGATGTCACTCTGTGGTCTCGTAAATAACGCAGTGCCGACGATCGTCGAGGAAAGCGCGGCTGCGATTCCGACGAACAGTGCCTGGTCGATCGTCAACGGCTCTTCGAGCGAGACGTCGCCGACGATCTCCAGTTCCAGGACGAAACCGACCAGAACCACCAGGAGCGTCCCAAGGATACCGAGGACGAACGCCTGGATGATCGTGACGAGTTCAGTATCAGAGACGACCGTTCGAACCCGTTCGGTGTGGAGCTTTACGCTGAAGGTGAAGACGAGAAATGCGATCCCGAGCCGGGCGAGTTCGAGCATGAGTTGCTCGTCGATGATACCGAGTTGTCCAACGAGCAATCCGGCCAGGATAAGCGAGGGAATAAGCGATAGCCGGAGACCCTTTGCGATCAACAGCAATGGTCCGACGACGACGAATAGGACCGCCAGTGCGGTAAGCAATGCAACGTCAGTCATCGTCACCACCCGGTCGGTCGGTGAGATCGGGGAACAGTTGCCCACTGCCTAATAGCTCTATCTCCTAGTTCACCTGTCTGAGATCTTACCCCCAGCATAAAAACTCCGGTGGGACCGTCGTGGCTATCAGAGTCACTACTCGAGCCAGGCGGCCGGCTCGAGCGACCGCGGGGTCGAAGGAAGCCACTCGACACCGTCTGCAGAGGCCACGAGGGTGTCAGCGAGCCGAATCCAGCCGCCGGCCTCGAGGCGGGCTGCGGCCTCGAGTCTGAGCACGCTGTCGGGTTCGATTTCCTCGCTCGCCTCGAGTGGATGCTCCTGGGGCTCGAGGCCGATACCCGAGACGTTGGTGACGACGGCGTCGGGGTTGCCGAAGCCGAACGCCCGGATTTCGGCTTCGAGGTCGGCTTCGACCGCCCCGACGGTGTGGGTGTCGGCGGTGAGCATCGCCTGAGTAGAACGGAAAGCGTGGGTGAGGCCGACGTGGGCACGTCGTTCCTCGCCGCCGGTTCCCTCGACGACGAACGTTCGAACCAGCCGACTGTGATAGCCGTCTGCCGTTCGTGGAGAGACTGCGACGACGATCGGCTCCCCCGCTCGGAGCCGTTCGCTCGTGGACTCGATCGTCGTGTGCCCGGCCGGAAACGCACCCGCAGCGACGATGGCCTCGTCGATCGCTCCCCGAAGCGCGTCGGCCGTCAGTGCTGTCCCCTCTATCTCGAGCGTGTGGCCGTTGGGCGTTGTGTCTGCGAGTAACGCGGCCCCACGCTCGAGAGCCGCCTTCGCTGTGGCCCCTGTGGCTGCGATCTGTTCGCGTTCGGCGCTCGTTTTTCTCGCGCGCGCTCGCGTGTGGGCGTCGGTCGACGCGAGCGAACAGCCGGCCCCTTCGAGATAGAGTGCGGCGTCGTGGGGAACCGTCGCCGGCGTGAGAACGTCGGTGTGGCCACACTCGGCGAGAGCGGTCGCGAGCGCCTCGGCAGGTCGGCCCGATGGCGTGTCGGCGTGGACGTGCCATCGCTCACGGTCGTACGCAACTGCATAGCGTCGGGATGTGGATGGCAACTGCCACGGCGGCTCACCGCTCGTTCCCGTCTCCGAGACCGAATCGGGTTCGCGCCGGGTGGCCCGTTGCAAACAGTACCGAACGTCGGGGTCGTCGCCGCGCCCAACACAGACGAACACGGTCGCGTCGCTGGCTGTGAGTTCGGCACCCAGCGTCTCCTCGAGGTGGGAAGCGGCCGTCTTGGCCACGGCTTATGGCGCTTCGGCTTCGATTTCGTCGGTCTCGAGTGGCTGTTGGGCCTCCTCGAGCAGCGTCTCGAGGTCCGTATCGGTCGGCTCGTTGTTGAGCAACACGTCGACCGGAAGCGTCGGTGCACCGTCGACGAGATTCTCGAGGAGAGTGAGTCGTTCGCGGGCACGAGACATCCCGACGTAGAAGACGCGACGTTCGTTATCGGTGAGAACGGGCACCGGCGATGTCGTCTTGGTGAACTCCCCGTTGTCTTCGCCTGCGGTCGTTTTGTCCTCGAGGGTGGCGACCATCTGTTCGACGACCTTTTCGGTGAGGTCGGTGCCGACGATGACGTGGTCTGCCTCACGGCCTTTCGCGGAGTGGATCGTGCCGACGCGGACGCGGTCGGTGTCCATCCCGCGGTACTCACCAATTGCGAAGTACGCCTGGACGCTCTTTTTCTGGAAGCTCGTCACTTTCCGGAGCATATCGGATGCCGACGCCGGCCCGGGCATAAACGGAACGTGCTCGGTGATGAGGTCGGCCGAAATAACGAGTTCCTCGAGGTCGTCGGTTCCGGATTCTTCTTTTCGGTCGTCGATGGCGTCGAACAGTTCGTCGCGGTCGTTCGTTCCGAACGCCGAATCCTGGAGCATGTCGGCGAGTCGACGCGCCTGGAGTCCGGTGAGATCGTTGCCCGCGTCGATCGCTTCGACGGCGCGGACATACTGGGTGAGCCGGTCGGTCCACATCCGCTGGTCGGTCAGCGAGCTAAAGGGGACACCCTCGGTGATGAACTCATCGATAAACTGAAACATCTGGTAGCGAGCCCGAAAGAGGATCATGATCGTGCCGTCGCCGTCGACGAGTGTTCGCCTGACGATCCGGACGACATCGAGCATCGAGGCGTTTCGTTTGGCGTCGACCGTGCCGCCTTCCTTGCGTGGATTGAGGTCTTTGTCCTGGCGCTTGTCGATGTGGCGAATCTCTTTGTTTACCACGTTCAAGACGTTCGAGGGCAGTCGGTAGGAGTTTGGCAGAATATTATCGTCGTCGACGGCTTCCTCTAACAGGAGTGCAGGATCAGCACCTTGCCAGGAGTAGACGACCTGGTCGTCGTCACCGGCGATCAACACCTCTTCGACGTGCGGTTTCCACTCCTCGTAGACGTCATACTGGAGGGTCGTAATGTCCTGGAACTCGTCGATCACGAGGTAGTCGACGTTCGGGACGAGCGATCGTTGTTTGACCCGCTCTAGCATATCGGCAAAGCCGATCTTGCCCTGTTCGCCTTTGTACGTCCGCCAGCCGCGGATCGCTTCTGGGACGTCGATCCGGTCGTCGGCCGCCGGCCACGTCGGCGTGTATTTGTTTCCTTCCTGGGCGTTCGGGTCGATCTCCGGAGGAAGCCGCACCTCTTCGACGTTCCACTGGAAGGGAACGTCGTACCAGTCGGCGACGTCACGACGGGTGCGCTGGAGCCACTGACTCGTCGCAATGATCTTGTTTCCGATCGTCGTCGACCGGGCCGTTCGCCGACCGCCACCTGAGTACTCGTCTTCGAACTCGAGGCCAAACTCTTCACAAAACTCCTCTTTGTCTTTCTCACCGATAACGTCGCCTCGAGAGAGATCGAGCAGATCGTAGGCTTTCGCGTGCATCGTACAGACGTTTCCCTGCAGTGCGCGCGGACTCTCGTCTAACCGTTCTGCGAGGCGTTCACGAACCTCCTGTGCTGCTGCTCGAGTGTAGGAAACGACGAGGATGTCCCGAAACGTGACGTCGTCGCGCTCTAAGATCTCTTCGACGTGGTCTAAGAGGGCAGTGGTTTTCCCGCTGCCCGGTCCACCGAACAACCGGGTCACCTTCGTCTCCGTCGGAGCCATTGTCCCTGTTCAAGAGCGCAATATGCATAAGTCACGTGGGTTTTCCTCGCCGAACGGCCGAGACCACGGATTGGCCTCAGCGATTTCGTGGGGAACGGGTGGTTCGGACCTCGGCCCCATCACGAATCTTGTCCGGACAGGCTGGACAGACACGCGGGTTGTCGATCCCACGTGGCGTAAACACCCTGGCGTAGGCGTCCGTGACGAACGCCCCGCAGTTCTGACATTCAGGCATTGTCTCGGTGGAGATCTCAGTGAGAATAATATAATTATGTCGGTTTCATCTCCGTAAAATAGCTGTGGGGTGACGTAGCTCTCAAAATCGTAATCAGCGTTCGAAACGTCGTCCCAACCGGACCGGTTAGGGCGTCGGTTCCCACCCGCAGACAGAACAGACGCTTGCGGATGCCTCATGCAGTCCGCCACAATCCGGACACTGTTTTTTGTTATACTCCTGTTCCCACCCGACTCGTTCTACGGTGTGACCGCGGTCCGTGAGGAATTGATCGAACATGTCATCACCTGCACCGTTGGGTGAGGTTGCCATAGGTATGCTAATACACACCACACTATTAAAAGATTGTGGTGAGTGTAACAACTGCTGGTTTTCAGAACGGCAAGCGTACACGGTCGCTGTTCGACTGTGGGAGCGACCCACGAACTTTTCTCTTGCTCTACCCAACGGGAGGTATGAGCGATTTGCGCCTGGATGCGACCCAACTCGATCGGTACTCGAGACACGTCATCATGGACGAAATCGGGCCTGACGGCCAGAAACGGCTGCTCGAGGGAAGCGTTTTGGTCGTCGGTGCGGGCGGTCTGGGATCGCCGGCGATTCAGTATCTGGCGGCTGCCGGCGTTGGTCGGCTGGGGATCGTCGACGACGACGCCGTCGAGCGCTCGAATCTCCAGCGACAGATCGTCCACGCCGATGCGGACGTCGGTCGGCCGAAAGTCGAGAGCGCTGCTGCGTACGTCCGGGCGCTCAACCCCGATATCACCGTTTGCCCCCACGAAACACGGCTCACGACCGACACTGTCGCCGAGCTCGTCGATGGGTACGACATTGTCCTCGACGCCAGTGACAATTTTGCGACGAGATATCTGCTCAACGACTACTGTGTGCTCACCGGCACGCCGCTTTCTCACGGCGCGATCTACCGCTTTGAAGGGCAGATAATTACGTTCACGAACGATCGGCCGGCGGGCGAGGAGTCGAGGGGGACTCGCTCGGACGCCGACAGCGATACGAGCGAACGCCAGCCGTGTTATCGCTGTCTGTTCCCCGAAGCCCCCGAGCCGGGTACTGTCCCCGACTGTGCAACGACCGGCGTTCTCGGTGTGCTTCCGGGCACCGTCGGCTGTATTCAGGCCACCGAGGTCGTCAAGTACCTCCTTGGGAAAGGCAACCTCCTCGATGGTCGATTGCTCATCTACGACGCAATGGAGATGGGCTTCGAAGAAGTCGAGGTACGGGCGAATCCGGCCTGCCCGGTCTGTGGTGACGATCCCGAGATTGACTCCATCGAAGACGTCTCGTATGAAGGGGCGTGTTCGATACTCGCGGACTGATCGCTCGAGGCGTTCGACTGTGAGCTTAGCTTTGTTCTTGATGTCTAACCCGGACCAGCCCCTCGGAGGTGACGCCGACGAGCAAGGCGACTGAAACTTCCCGGCCCGAGACAGCCGAACCGGCGGCGTCGCTGACGACTTTCATCAGATCCGGTGCAGTGTGGTCGACTTTGACCCCCTTTTCGTCACAGGCCTCGTAGACGAGTTCCGGCACCTCGTAGAGATCAGTCCCCGCTGGCACGCGAACCCGAACCGGCGCTCGTAAGGCTTCTGCGAATGCGACCGTCTCGCGGGCTTTCTGTAGGTTCTCCCGAGCGCTCGACTCGACTGAGGAGACGTTTGCCCGCGAGGTCCCCAGCTCGGCTGCAATATCGGCCTGGGAGATTCCCCGCTCGCGCAGCGCGAGTACCTGTGCCTGCCGATAGGTCAATACGCTCGAGTCAGGATCGAAGCCGATCTCCTCGAGCAGTTCGTCGACCTCGTCGATCATCGCTGGCCCCCCGCTCGCATGTGCATACACTGTCATAGCTATCGGTCGAACTAAGCTCCCTCGGTCTCGCCTCCTTCGGCGGCCGGTTTCCTGCCTGCGAGGAGCCGAACCATATATGTCACTCGCGCAAGTGTCCCGATGCATGAACGTCGACGAGGCCGCGTCTACCTGTGCGGGCGTCCTCCGTGAGCTCCAAAGCGCCGTAATCGCCGACCAGCGACGACTCGAGACGATCCTGACGGCTATCGTCGGCGGGGGCCACGTCCTGTTGGAGGACGTCCCCGGCACCGGCAAGACGCTCACCGCACGCTCGCTTGCCGATGCCCTCGGCCTCGAGTTCTCCCGGATTCAGTTTACGCCGGATCTCCTCCCCGCCGACATCACCGGCACGCACGTCTACAACGAACGGACCGGCGAGTTCGCCTTCGAGGCGGGACCGATCTTTGCAAACGTCGTCTTAGCCGACGAGATCAACCGCGCACCGCCGAAAACCCAGGCCGCCTTGCTCGAGGCGATGGGCGAACGGCAGGTCTCGATCGGCGGCGAGACGCGGGAGTTGCCGTCGCCGTTTTTCGTCGTCGCCACCCAGAATCCAATCGAGCACGAAGGCACCTTCCCGCTGCCGGAGGCACAGGTCGACCGGTTTATGATCGAGACCGAACTCGGCTATCCCGATCGGATGGGTGAGATCGAACTGATCGATCGACGGGCCGACCGCCAAACACGGACGCCAACTGTCAAACGAGTCGTCGATCGCGAGACGATCCTCACATTGCAGTCGGTCCCCGAAACCGTCACTGTCGATCCCCGACTCCGGGAATACATCGTTGACGTCTGTCGAGGGACCCGCGAGGACGACCGCGTCGAGGTCGGCATCTCGCCGCGAGGGATCCAGCGACTGTTCGAAGCCGCCCGCGCTCGAGCGGTTCTCGCCGGCCGATCCTACGTTGCGCCCGAAGACGTCCACGCCGTTTCCCACCCGGTGCTCGACCACCGGATTGTGCTCACGACCGAAGCCGAGGTCCGTGGTGTCGACCGGGGTGCCGTCGTCGGCCACGCCCTCGAGGGGGTTCCGGTGCCCGCAATGGGCGAGTGATTAGCCTCGAAGCACCCACGCGACGAGGGAGACGGCAAGAACACCACTCGCGAGTGCGACCGCTGCAGTCGTCGAATCGGTAACGGCGACGTCGGCGACGAGCCACCAGAGGGCGATCGTCCCGATGGCGACCACGATCCCCGAAAGCAGCGAACCGCCGAGATGGACGAGTTCGGCCCGGAACGTGTCGGTGTTCGGGCCGAGTTCCCGGCGGACGCTGTCACCGTACTCGCCGACATCCCAGATGACGAATCCAGCCGCGCCCGTCAGAATCGAGAGTTCGACCTGGCCGACGACCGCGAGACCGAAAGCCAGGACGAACACCGCACCCGCTGCAAGCGCCGCTCCGATCGCCCGCGCAGGCAGGATGCGGAGCCCGCGCAACGTCGCGACGGTGATCGAGACCGACGCGAGCGAAGAGAGCCCAACGGCGAGGACCCCTGTTGCAAGCGCAAACGACGGAACCGACGCAACCAGTTCGACGACCGAGACCGGAACCCGACCCTCGAGGCCGGCGGCCGGATCGACCGCGGCAACCGTCCCCGAAAGCAGCCAGCCGAGGACGAGCGCAACGGCCCCACCGCCGACAGCGGGTGCGACAATGGCGACGAGTGTCCGCGCGACCTCCCGGCCGATGGCCCGACGGAGCCACTCGAGGAGGATCGATCCGACAGCGACGATCAAGAGAGCCACAAAGAGCACTCGCAGACTCGAGGCCGTCACGATGGCGGCGAGGACAGCACCGATCGGAGGGAGGATCTCCCGGGTCGCGGCGGGCGTGAGGATCAGGCCGTCGGTATCGAGGACGCCGGGGAGGACAACTGCGACGACGGCCGTGAGGATGGCGACGCGACGGCCGATACGACAGCCTCGTTCGAGGCGGGAAACGACCGCAGAGAGCTCCACACGTCGGTCCGGCGGGACGAACCGCTCGAGTGCGACATAATTGAGTGCATAGCCCAGCAGGGCTGTGCTGAGAAAGCCCATGCCGGCGAAAGTAAGCATCGCCAGCGAGCCCTCGGCGATGATCGCTCCGTTCCAGAGCCACGCCCCGGTGTCGGCGACTGCGACACCGAGTCGGTCTCGAGCGGTCGATTCGGGGACGATGCGGACGATGGCGACGCCGACGACGCCGACGGCGGCGAGTATCGCGCCGGTCGCGCCGCGGCGGACGCCGCCCTCACCGAGTCGGTGCCAGCCGAGGAGGCCAGCCGCAAACGCCGCCAAAACCATCGCCCAGACGGCGATGCCAGCAGTCCGGGAGACGCCACTCCCGCCGACGAGATCGACGGCCAGCGCGGTCGGCGAGAGAACCAGCAGGCCAACGGGCCCCGCGATGAGTCCACCTCCCACGCGAACCAGCGGGCGCTCGCTCGCAAGCAGGACGGTCGCCCCTGCCGCTGTAACCCCCGCAACGATCGCGAGAAACGCGATCGCCCCGCCAACGAGGGTCGATCCAGCCCCGAGACAGACCACCACCGTCAACGCGAGTACGGCCACGTCACTTGCCGTTCGTCGCTCGAGTGCCGCCTGACAAATCGCGAGTGCTGCGGCCCGACCCGAACGGATCCGGGACAGTCGGGGCTCTGACTCGAGACGACCATGCTGGCTCACAGTCGGTCACCTCGTCGGCTGAGCGAGCGAACGACACGCTGTACGTCGATCGACAGCGGATCCTCGAGGTTCCAGTCGACGACAGTCACGCCGAGTTCCCG
>LKMM01000036.1 GCA_001563885.1 Natrialbaceae archaeon B1-Br10_E2g27 | reverse complement strand
CCTACCCAAAACTGCTGTCTCTCTCACGTCACCACCCAGATGGACGCCATGCGCGAGGGCGCACCCGCGGATCTGGTCTTCCAGAGTCTTGCGGGAACGGAGGCCGGAAACGACGAGTTCGGCATCGACGTCGACCTGATGGACGAGGCGTACGACCTTGCTACACGTCGGTCGACGGCCAGCGGACCGAACGTCATGTACTTCGAGACTGGCCAGGGTGCGGAACTGTCCGGCGATGCCCACCACGGTGTCGACCAGCTCACCCTCGAGGCCCGGTGTTATGGCCTTGCAAAGCGCTACGATCCTTTCCTCGTCAACACCGTCGTCGGCTTTATCGGCCCGGAGTATCTCTACGACGGCCAGCAGGTAATTCGGGCCGGCCTAGAGGACGTGTTTATGGGCCAACTGCATGGCATCTCGATGGGGATCGACGCCTGCTATACGAATCACATCCAGGCCGACCAAAACGACATCGAGAACCTCGCCGTCTTGCTGGCTGCGGCGGGCACCAACTACTTCATCACCGTGCCGATGGGCGACGACGTCATGTTGAACTATCAGTCGAACAGCTACCACGACGCCGCTGCCCTCTGGGAAATCTTCGACCTCGAGCCGACGCCGGCGTTTCGGGAGTGGCTCGAGGCAGTGGGTCTCTGGCATGAGGGCCGACTGACCGAGCGAGCGGGCGACCCGACCATTTTCACCTGAGTATGTCCACAGATACCACCAGATCACGAGACAGCGAGGAAGCGACCGACGAAGAGACCCTCAAACGCATCGTCGACCGGACGCCGACCCGCCTCGGTGTTGGTCGGGCCGGTCCACGTCCCCGGACGGATACGTTACTCGAGTTTCGCGCAGACCACGGCCTCGCCCGTGACGCCGTCCTCTCGCGGGTTAGCGAGTCGTTCGTCTCGGAGTTGGGGCTGGTCTCGCTTCGATCCCGGGCAGCCGACATGGACCAGTATCTCGCCCGTCCCGACCGCGGTCGGGAACTCGAGGCGGCGAGTCTCGAGCGACTGCACGAAGACTGCAAGCACGCACCGGAGGTCCAGCTAATCGTAAGCGACGGCCTTTCGTCGTCGGCCGTCGAGGCGAACGTTCCCGACCTCCTGCCGGCACTCGAGGATGGACTCGCAGACCACGAGATCGACGTCGGGACGCCGGTTTTCGTTCATTTCGGCCGCGTCGACGTAATGGACGCCGTCGGCGAGGAACTCGAAGCCGAGTGTTGTGTCATCTTGATCGGTGAACGCCCTGGCCTGCGGTCTGCCGAAAGCCTGAGTGCCTACCTCGTCTACGGGCCCGAACGCGGCACGCCAACGGCCCGCAAATCCGTGATTTCGAACATCCACGACCGCGGGCTGCCGCCGGTCGAAGCCGGCGCAGAACTCGTCGATTTGATTCGCGAGATGATAGAACACGAAGCCAGCGGGATCGATCTGCGCGAGGACGACCGCGAGTTCATAGAGCAGTGAGCGACCGTACGACCCTTACGAGCATCGGCGTCGACGTCGGGACGACCACCACCCACACCATCCTCAGCCGCCTGCGCGTCGAAACCCCACCCGGCGGCAGTCCACAGATCATAGACCGCGAGATCCGCCACCGTGGCACGGTCCGTGAGACGCCGCTTTTAGACGCCGAAACGATCGACGTCGACCGGGTCGTCGAGTTCGTCGAACGCGAACTCGAGGCCGCAGGCGTCACTCCCGACGCCATCGATACGGGTGCAGTGATCGTCACCGGCGAGACTGCCCGCCGGGAAAACGCCGAACCACTGGCCCACCAACTCGCAGACGATGCCGGTCAGTTCGTCGCCGCGACCGCCGGCGGGGCACTCGAGGCCGTCCTCGCCGGTCGGGGATCAGGGGCAGCCACTCGAGCAGCCAAAGACGGCACAATGGTCGCCAACATCGACGTCGGCGGCGGCACGACGAATATTGCGATCTTCGACGGCACCGGACTCGCGGGCTCGAGCAGGAGGGAGGCCCCAGTCGCAGAGACGCGGTGTCTCGACGTCGGCGGTCGACTCGTCAGATTCGACGACGAGGGCCATGTGACGTCGATTTCGCCGCCGGCCCGAGAGATCGCAGACGTTCGGGAGATCCCACTCGAGGTCGGCAAGCGCCCCAGTGTGGCCGTTCTCGAGGACCTGTCGGCGGCGATGGCCGAGTTGATCGTCGACTGCTGTGTGGGGCCGCCCTTTGATTCGTTGACGCGGTCGCTGTGGATTGGAACGCCCCCGGAGGAGTCACTTCCGATTGAGGCAGTCGTCAAAAGCGGTGGCGTCGGCCGGCTGGTTGCCTCCCCGCCGGACGATCCGTTCGCCTACGGCGACCTTGGCGGCCTGCTCGCGGATGCGCTCGCAACGAACGAGACCGTTCGGTCCTGGTCCGTTCTCGACTCTGCCGAAGACATCCGGGCGACCGTCGTCGGCGCGGGGACGGAGACGACGACACTCAGCGGCCGGACAACGTCGCTCGAGCCCGCGTTGTTGCCGCTGCAAAACGTGCCGGTCGTTCGGGTTCCCGCCATCGACGAGGCGACCGGGACGGACCTCGAGGAAGCGTTTCGGACGGCACTCGCTCGAGCCGACGAGCTATACGATATAGGCGCTGAAGACGCCGTCTCGCTCTCAGTCGACGACGTGGGAAGCCTCGAGTACCGCCGAATCGGGCAGGTAGCCAAGGCGCTTGCAGGCGCACTCGAGGCAGTTCCGTGGTCGCTTCCCGTCGTCGTCGTCACCCGCCAGAACTGTGCGAAAGCACTCGGACAGTCCGTCCGGCGTGGGACGGATCGGCCGCTGGTCGTCGTCGACGAACTGGGCGTCGACGGCGGTGACTATCTCGATATTGGAGAGCCAATGGCCGGCGGCGAGAGCGTGCCAGTCGTCGTCAAAACGCTTGCGTTCGGTGAGTGATCGACTGCCGGTATCAGCGGCGTTCGTCTTCTTGTCGTTCCCAATCGGCGTCGTCCATCTCCTCGAGTTCGTCGGCTGTTAGCCGGTCGTCGCCGCGCGATCGAATCGGCGCGTCGTCGGCTCTGGAGGGGTGGATGTTGAAATTGTGCTCTTTGTACGGATCGGTTTCGGGATCATACGAGAGTTCGCTGCGCTCGAAGAGATAGATGAAAAAGCCAAACAGCGGGATACAGAAGGTGATCGCCGCCCACTTCAGCGGCGGCTCGAGACCGACCCGGCCGGCGTCGTAGTAGGCGACGGCGGTGAGCCCGAGATGCCAGACGAGCGGGATTCCCACGATCACCGCCAGCAGTAGTCTGCTCATAGGTAGCCTACGGCTCGAGCGTACTAAATTGCGGGCCATCACATGTGGAGTTGCCTCTATCGACCTCGTCCGTTGGGGAGCGGTTATCACGCCGAAAGCACTGCATGAGGCGAAGAGAGGCGGCTTACGGGAGGATTAGCTGGATGTGTAAGCGAGGGATGATTCGTGCACATAATCCGGGGGCTCGGCCCGGATCGACGGACAACCAGAGCGTACGACGCGGGCCGTCGAGACCACAGGTAGGCGTATCGGCGGGTTTGCCCGGTCTGTGATTGGACTCCGTGCTATCGGTGACCTACCGGAAAACTAACTCACGGTTGCTCGAGCGAAAGATGGGGTTCGAAAACCGTACAGTCTATGCCGTTTATTTGAGTGAGTGTCGACGCTTCGCTGCCCACCTGGGCGAGAATTACATGTCCGGAACTGACCGCAGTTTATCGAACCGATACGGAAGATATCGCCGGCTGGTCGCGTTCTCGATGGCGCTCGTCGTGGTACTCGCGATGGGTGTCGGTGTCGCGGCGGCCGAAACGAGTGTCACAAGCGGCGAAGACGGTGATACGGACGAAGTGATAAACGAGTCGAGCGAGGAGATAACCGAGACTGAAACCGAAGTCGTAATCGACGGTCCCGATGTCGATGATGACGACGAGCAGACAGCAGACGATGTTGATGTCGATATACCCGCCGGTGACGAGTTCATCGACGAGACCATCGGTGATGACCCGTTTGCCGATCCGATCGGTGAGGATGACTCCGACTCGGTCGCCGAGGATATCTCTGTCCCCGACTCGGTCGGTGACGAAGTCGATATCGACGGTCTGCTCTGATCGCCGTCTAACGTGTCCCTCGAAGCGGTGAGGTCGGGTCCTGGGCGGTGACGACGGCGTCACTCGACGGACTACCACTGATAATGATGGTTGTACCTGTTTACCGGTGATCGCCACACCGGATAGGGCAATCACCGGTAAGAGACTACAACCATCGTTATGATTCCCACCGTCACGAGGTGTGTTGTGCCGAGTTACCGTCGATCGTCAAAACGGGTTGGCGGCCGACGGTCACTGCCTCCCTTTTATACTGCCGGCTGTACCTGTGTGAAGATTCTCGCTACCCCGTGGCAGCGAGAATTGTACATGACTTACAGCCGGTAGTATTAATCGACCAGAAGCTCGATCGCCCCACCCTGTCCAAAGCCCACACAGAGCGTCGCCAGCCCGCGACCGCCACCACGACGGCGCAGTTCGTGGAGTAACGTGACGGGGAGTCGTGCACCCGAGGCACCGAGGGGATGGCCGATGGCGATTGCGCCGCCATTGACGTTGAACCGATCGGGGTCGATTCCCAACTCCTCGCGCGAGTAAATCGACTGGCTTGCGAACGCTTCGTTGAGTTCGACGAGATCGTAGTCATCGATCACTCTGCCCGTTCGCTCGAGCAACTGCTGCGTTGCCGGAACCGGGCCGATCCCCATCACGGTCGGGTCGACACCCGCGACCGCGTTCGATCCGACTTCGGCCAGGATCTCGAGGCCGTGATCCTCGGCGAATGTTTCGCTGGTGACGAGCAAGCCGGCCGCGCCATCGGAGATCTGTGAGGCGTTACCGGGGGTAACCGTCCCATCGGATTTGAACACCGTCGGAAGGTCGGCGAGTTTTTCGGCGGTCGTTCCCGGGCGTAAGCCTTCGTCTTCGGTGATGACGCCGTCGTCAGTCTCGACGGGGACAATCTCGTCTTCGAACCGGCCTTCTTCGGTCGCGGCGACGGCGTTCTGTTGGCTCCGGGCGGCGTACTCGTCTTGGGCCTTGCGGCTGATGTTGTACTCTTCAGCAACCGTCTCGGCAGTCATCCCCATCTGGAGTTCGCCGACGGTGTACAGCTCAGCAAGTCGTGGATGGATGTCGGCAATGCTCTCACCCATCGGCACTCGGCTCATGTTCTCGACGCCGCCGGCGATGACCGCCTCGCGGTTGCCCGCCGCGATGGCATCCGATGCGGAGATGAGCGCCTGCATCGAGGAGGCACACCAGCGGTTGATCGTCGTCGCCGGCACCCCTTCGCCTAGCTCCGAGAGCAGTGCAATGACTCGCGCTAGATTGTTGTCCTGTTCGCCGCGTTGCTGTGCACAGCCCCACATCAAATCGTCAATTTCGTCGCCCTCGAGGCCGGTTTGGGCGATAATCTCGTCGATCAGCGTCACCGAGAGGTCTTCACTACGGACGTCGGCAAATACGCCGTCTTCTTTCCCCTGTGGCGTCCGGACCGCCGAGACGATGACTGGCGTCTGTGACATATGCCATCCACATCGCTTAGAAACTTAAATCCGCCAGAACTCGAAGGGACGTGTCTCGAGTTTTCCTCGCTGCCCACCGAACGACGTGCAATCAGAGTTCGGAGAGCCAGTCATCGCGTCGCGTTCGATTCTTGCGGATATATCGGATATCTCGTGTCAGTTCCCCGTAGTGGTCGATCAGATCCTGCGTCGTGATGATACCGGACATCTCGACCCCATCGACCACGACGAGCTTTTTGACCTGTTCGTCTCCCATCACCGACACCGCGAGTCGAAGGGGCTGGTCGGGGGCAACGGTGACTAGGGGATGGTTTGCTACCGGTTCGGTCGGAATCGCAGACAGCGGTCGGCCGCTGTGATAGGTCGCCAATACGATATCCGACTCCGTGACGATCCCGTACGGATTCCCGTCGGCCGTAATGACGACGCTGCCAACGTCTGCATCCAGCATGCGTTTTGCGACAACCTCGAGCGAACGCTGCCGGTCAGCGGTGACGACAGCTTTGGTCATCACGTCGGCGACCCGTGCACACATACCTCGAGTACTGTCATCAGTTCAGATAGGTGTTCTGCCCGTCGTCGCTTTGCTGTCGATATCGCTGGCGCAGTAAACCGGTTCGAAGCGACCGAGAACAACCCTTATTTTCCGAGCATCGGAAGTAGCGCCCATGAGCGACGACGGACCGATGCCGGAGGTGCCAGATCCCGACCCCGAGGGGACGGATGTTCCCGATGACGTCCAAAAATACGCCCGATTCAAAAAGATGGACGGCGCGGAGTACGATCGCGTCAACGAGTTCCTGCGCGATCGAACCTACGTCACCGCCCGCGAGTGGGCCATCGCCCGACTGTGTGCTGACTTTCGCACCGAAACCGGCGTCGAGATGACCAAAATCGGCGAAAACCTGCCGGAACTGGTTCCGTTCATGACCGATACCTACACGCCACAGGCGGTCAATCAGGCCCGCTCGTCGTTCGAAGACAAAGTCAGAAAATCGGGCGCGACCTTCCTCTATGGGGCGATGTGTGATTTCTTCACCGCCGAAGAACTCGATGACGTGATGTATGAAGCCACCGAAGTCGCCAAATTCTTACTCGAGGTCGAAGGCGTCGACCTGGCCGTCGAGGAGGAACTCGAGGCCGAAGAACGCATCTCGTCCGTGATGCGGGAAGTTCGGGATGCGAGTCAACAGCTGCGAGAACAAGAAGACGACCGCAACGAGTAACCGGTGGTGACGACCCGTCTCAGTCGTCACTGGGGGCCACACTCGAGTCTCCGGTGATCGATTTCGACTGTTCGACCCAGTCGTCGATGTTTTCGGCGACGTAGTCTTTGCCACCCCAGCCGAAAGCGATTCCAACCGCGAGGGCCACCGCAAGGCCGACCGCATAGGCGATCGCTTGTGCGAACGTATACAGGATCGTGACATCGACACCCATCGTGTCGAGGCCGATCACGAGGACGACGAAGTAGCCAAACGCCTTCGTAGCACTTGCCAGCACCGGGGGCGAGCCAAATTGGTTGGCGACGGACGACTGACGGACCTGTTCTGTCATCCAGTTTGCGACCACGAACCCGACAAAGAGGACGATCAAGCCGATGATGATCGGCGGCACGTACCCGAAGACGTCTTGGGCCCAGTGAGAGAGAAACGTACTCGAGCCGACGAACGATCGCACGGCCACCCACTCGAGGGCGAGGACGAACGCGACGGCAGCAATATAGTACTTTGTGAGGACGGCGAGTGATCGTGAAACGCCGTCCTCACTGTCCGGAAACAGAGCGGCAAAGGGCGTTTCGCGGATCGTCTCGTCGATCCCAAGCCGGTGGCTAGCCCGCAGTACCACCGGCTGCAGTTTCCCACCAATTACTAAACCAAGGGCCACGAGTGCAACCGCGCCAATCAACACCGTAATGAACCCGATGAGGTTACCAATAGTGTTTCCGATCGATGCGCCGATCTCCGAGATGATAAACGAGTTGATCATCAGTACCACGTTCCAAAATGGACGGGTTTTCGGTATTATATTTTAATGTTTGTGACTGCAAAGAATTGATGACAGTATCCTGAACGGGATCGGGTCTGGTGACGTCTGTCGCTTCCGACGGCTGATTGGGCAACCACGTGGTGTCGTCTACTAGTGGCTTTCGAGGATCGTCGATGCCGACAGTTCGGTAACGGGGCTATCACCAGCCAGCGCTGTCTCGAGTGCCCCCAGAACCACCGATGGATCGGCGGGTCCACCAGCGGCCGCGACGGTGCCGACCGAGCCCGGATCGAACGGCACACAGAGTTCGTCGTAGACGGCCTCGAGAACGCCTGTGAGTTCGTCCCGGCCGTCGACGAGGACGATTCCGGCGGTGAGTGCGCCGTCCTGTCGGACGCGCTGGGCGAGTCCGACCACCTTCTGTCTCGTCGGTCCCGACCGATTCCCTGTCGTTGGAACCGACAGCGAACGTGTCCCCGGACAGAAGCTCTCGGGTGGCTCGTCACGTTCGACCTCGAGGCAGAGTGCCGAAAGCGCCCGTTCGATACGTCCCATCACGCGTTCGTACCGTTTGGCAAGTCCCTCTCTGACATCTCCGATGGGATCGACGCGGGCAAACGCAAGCGTCGTCTCACCGTCGTAGGCGACAGCCCGCCCGCCGACGGAGCGTTCGATCGGCGAAAAGCCACGTTCGCGGGCTGTCATGCGGGCCCGCTCGTAGCCATCCGTTCGAACGTCTCGAGGCCCGAAGGCGACCTGCCGATGGGGCACCCAGACGCGAACCGCCGGCCCGTCGTCGGCGACACTCGAGAGGAGTTGGTCGGTCACCGCGCGGTCGGCCTCGATCGTCGGCGCTTGCCCGCGAACCAGCCGCATACACGGTATTTTGGGCGACGGGGCTAAAGGCTCTCGTCACCGACTCAGCGGTAAACCAATGGTCGACGACGAGCCAACGACGGACGGACGAAAAAGGAGCCACGGGAGCGAGCCGATTACACTTCCCGAATCGCTGCTCTCACAGTACGTCCGGTTTTCGCTGTACAACTCACCGTTTCCGGCCCACGACAGCGGCTGTGCCGTCGACTGCTACCCCGGAACGCTCGAGGGTGGTCGTACGCTCTCCGCCCCGAGCCCAGTCTCGGGGACGGTCCGCGAAATCCGGACGGTTCGTGCGCCGTCGAAACCGTACGCCGTCCCCGACGACCACCTCATCCTGATCGACTGCGACGGACCAGCACCGCTCGAGGGACTGGTCGCTCGAATCTTACACGTCGAACCGACCGTTTCAGCCGGCGACCGAGTGAGCCCCGGTGATTCACTCGGGCAACTCGTTCGGGCTGGCTTTTTCGCCCCGTGGGTCGACAACCACCTCCACGTTGGCTTTCGCTCACCCGCACAGAACCTCCACCGTGCGTCAGGCTCGGTGGCACTTTCGGTCGGTATCGACCTCCAGGCGCTCGAGTGGGACGGCACCGGGACGGTCCTCGCGACCGGCGAGACCTACGCCCTCCTCGACACCCCACAGGCACCCGACTCCGAGACCGCCTTCGGGGGCATCGGCCTCGAGTGTGGCGGCGAGCGTGGAATTCTCGATGGCGGCGTTCCCCATTACGACGGCGGAGGCATCCTCTCTCCGACGGCAACGGGATCGTACGCCGGCCCCGTCCGACTGAACGGCGACCGCCTCGGCATCGTCGGTGCAGACGGCCGAACCCTCGAGTGGGACGAGCTAACCGTCACGGTCGATGGCGACCCGATCACGGGACTGTCGACGTTCTGTGCACGAGGAGAGGGTGTGGGTGCCAAGCTCATCTGTCCCAACCACGAGCTAGCCGTCGGCGACCGAGTTAGGGTCAGCATTCATACAGTAGCCGACGACTGATTCCGGCACACGAGCAAGAGACCACAAGGATACAAACACTCGAGACCGTATCGTCGGGCATGAAACTGACCACAGTCGTCGACCGACTCGACGAGCAACTCCAGACGGAGGCGTTTGCCGACCTGGATGCCAGCGCAAACGGCCTACAGGTCGGCCCCGACGAATCGACGATCGATCACGTCGCCTTCGCCGTCGACGGCGTCTGCGAGACGTTCGAACGCGCGATCGACGTTGGTGCGGATCTGCTCGTGGCTCATCACGGCCTCTCCTGGGGTGGGTTCGACCGCGTCACAGGCTCAACGTATGACCGCCTGCAGCCACTGCTCGAAAACGATCTCGCGCTGTACGTCTCACACCTGCCACTCGACGGCCATCAGGAACTGGGTAACGCAGCAGGCGTCGCCGACGTCCTCGAACTTGAGGATCGATCGCCGTTCGGTGAACTCGGGCCCGAGTACATCGGCCAGCGTGGCAGTACAAGCGATCCCTACACCCCCTCGGAACTAGCAGACCGACTGGCGACCACCCTCGAAACTGGCGACAAACCGGTCGATGTCCTCGAGTTCGGTCCCGAGGAGATCGAAGAGATAGCAATCGTCACCGGCAGCGGCACCGACTGGCTCGAGGAGGCCGTCGAGGTGGGCGCAGACGCGTTGCTCACCGGCGAAGGGAAACATCCGGTCTACCACGAGGCCAAAGAAGCCGGGATCACCGTCGTCCTCGCCGGCCACTACGCGACCGAAACCTTCGGCGTCCGCTCACTGCAGTCACTCGTCGAGGAGTGGGGTCTCGAGACGACGTACCTCGAGTCACCGACCGGACTTTAAGTAGGCAACCGGCGCACTCGATTGGCAACGATATTGGGCGTAAGACGGTGCTTCCGGTGGGTAGGTCCTTCAGAACGTAACTGGCGAGTTTGTTAGCTGCTGGTTTCCCGGATACTGTGGCGCAAAATCCGGGCCGATACCGGGTTCGGCGGCATGAATATCCGTTTTTACAGAGAGTTTTTCGGTTAGAACTGTCGTTCGATCGGGTAGTTCGTCGATTACAAAACGTCGGTCTGATGGAGAAGGTTGTACTCGCTGGTCTGGCGGCGTCGCCGTCAGTGGCGGGACGACCACCATGTCAGACGACAATCGCATCTCCAGGCGGACTAGCCTCAAAGGTATCGCGGCCACCGGGACGTTCATCGCGGGCGCTGGACTCAGTGTCACCCCGGTGAGCGCCGGCAAGAAGGACAAACCGGATGGCAAGAACGGAAAAAAGACCAAAGACGAAACGGAGAAAAAAGATCCCGATGACGCACCCGAACTCCCCGGTGTACAGCGGCTTAATTTCCGGGCGTGTGACTCGCTTGCGATCTTGTTCAACCAGGCGTTCGTCGAATCGGCCGCCGAAGACGACGGGATCGTCAAAAACGTCCGGATCCGGATGTACAACGCAGACCGGGAGATCATCGAGAACTACGATCGAACGATCACGGTCGATGACTTGCGATCGACGACGCTTCACGGTGAAGACGACGTCGACGATGTTTTTGCCTGGACGTTCAACAGCTACCAGTTCTACGACCGACCGTTCCGGGCCGGCGATCGAGTCGTCGCCGTAACACTCGACGGCACGACCTTCCAGAACCCCAACGACTGTGCCGAACCCTTCCAGACCGTTCCCGACACCGACGGACAGGTCGATTTAGAGGAGATCGGGTTCAATTCTGTCTGCATCGACTCCGAACGCGGCGTCGCCCGATTCCTCGTACTCAACAACAACCTCGAGCAGGTGACTCTCGAGTATGCAGTCGAGGAAACGGGCGAAAGTGGGACCGTCTCGGTCGAGCCGGCGAGTATAACCTACTTCGAGGTCGCAACCGACGATGGTGAGGCGACCGTCGGGCTGTTCGCCGACAGTGAACAGTTTGGGGCCGCTGAAAGCGGCGAGACCGAATGCATTCCGCGCGATCAGGTTTCGTTTAACTTCGAATGTGTTGACACCTCCGAAGAGGCGGCACAGTTTCTCATCCACAATGGGACTGGTTCCGATCTGACGTTCGTCTACTACGTCCCCGAGACTGGCGAGACCGGCCGCATCACGGTCGAAGACTCGCTTGCGAGTTCCGAGACGTTCTGGGTGAACGCGCCGGACGGTGAGGTAACTGTCGGGTTGTTCTACGAAGGTGAAAACATTGCAGTCGCCGAAAGCGATCCAGACGAGACCTGCGAAGACGAATCCGATTCGGCCGCCATTGTGTTCCAGGTTCCGGAGTGACGCAGCCGTCGAGAGTTAACTGACGGTCCGAGATGATCCGTCGATCGCTGAGCCTTCCAAATCGCGGCCTTGAAACCGCTGGCCGACCGATGAGGACGTATGACTGACGACGAGAACGACCACGCAAACGGCCATCACGAACCCGAACGGGAAACCTTCTCCCACGATCCGATCGGACATGCGTCGGTTCGAGGGGGGATGACCGTCGGCGAATTTGCCGACGAGTACGGCCACGTCGGCCTCGGTGCAGCAGACCTCCACAAGGCTGTCGGCCTGACTGAAGCGATGTTCGACGACGACGTGACGGTCTTTTTTTCGCTCGCTGGCGCGATGGTCCCCACCGGAATGCGTCGGATCGTCGCCGACCTGATCCGCGATGGCTACATCGACGTGCTCGTGACGACCGGAGCGAACCTCACCCACGACGCCATCGAAGCCATCGGCGGCAAACACCACCACGGGGAGGTTACCCCCGAAGGGAAGACCGAGCGCGAACACGACGAAACCCTCCGTGATGAGGGTGTCGACCGAATCTACAACGTCTATCTCCCACAGGAATTTTTCGCGACGTTCGAATCACACCTCCGCGAGGAGGTCTTCCCAACCCTCGCCGAGGAGTGCAAAAAAGAAGGGTCGGTTTCGATCCAACGACTCACCCACGAACTCGGCCGGGCAAACGCCGAGATCAACGACCGTGACGACGTCGAGGAGGGCCCCGGAATCGCCGCCGCAGCCTACGAACACGACGTGCCAATCTACTGTCCAGCCGTCCAGGACTCCGTCCTCGGCCTGCAGGCGTGGATGTACTCTCAGACCACTGCCTTCAGTCTCGACGCACTCAGTGACATGACCGATCTCACCGACCACGCATTCGACGCCGACGAAGCCGGTGCGTTCATCGTCGGCGGCGGCGTCCCGAAAAACTTTACCCTCCAGACCATGCTCGTCACTCCTCGAGCATACGATTATGCCGTCCAGCTAACGATGGATCCAAAACAGACCGGCGGGCTCTCTGGTGCCACCCTGGAAGAAGCCCGTTCGTGGGGCAAACTCGAGAAAGACGCCGAGAACGTCTCCGTCTACGCCGACGCGACGATCACGCTGCCGCTGGTCATCGCCGCAGTTCGCGACCGACTCGAGTCCTAACACGCTCTGCAGTGTCACTGTTCACTTTACCAGGAACGAACAACGTGTCGGATCTACCGTTCAACTTGTCGCTCGATTAGCTGTCGCAGAAAGCCTAGGCCGGG
>LKMM01000035.1 GCA_001563885.1 Natrialbaceae archaeon B1-Br10_E2g27 | reverse complement strand
TTGTCAGGAAAATGGCCAAATCGATGGCGGAAATGTTACAGCAGAATATGGAGTGTGAAGGGCTCCTCGAGTGTGTCCACGGGCTGAAACAACTCGATAAGGACTGTTTTCGGGTGATGGTCGAAAGCGACGAGCCGTTAACGATCGACGAGGTTGCAGACCGAGTCGACCGCGAGCGCTCGACGGCCTACCGTTCGATCCAGCGGCTGCTCCAGAGTGGCTTCATCCAGAAAGAACAGATAAACTACGATCAGGGTGGCTACTACCACGTCTACTACCCAACTGACCCAGACCAGATCGCAACCGACATGCAACGGATGCTCAACGACTGGTATGCGAAGATGGGCCAACTCATCCAGGAGTTCGAGGACAAATACGAGCACGCCGACGAGGGCGTGACACCCCTCAAGGGGTGATCGCTGGAATAGTGAGACGACACCGTGTGGCCGTGTTGAGCTATTAGCGTGTGATTTTAGAGTAGTGGGAATAATAGACAATATATACTCGTCTGCTCTCCTGCTATCGGGTATGTCACAGCAGTACGTGATCGTCGGCGGTAACGCAGCAGGAATGAGTACCGCGACGCGACTTCGCCGGCTCGAGGAAGATGCCGATATCGTCGTTATCGAAGCCACGGCGTACGTCTCCTATGCAAGCTGTGGGTTGCCATATCACCTCAGCGATACCGTCCCCGAATCCGAACTGGCAGTCATGGGTGCCGACCAACTCAGCGCAGCCTTTGATCTGGATATTCGAACCAGTCAGACAGTAGTCGACATCGACTCTGAGAGACGGGTTGTGACCGTCGAGTCACGAGACAACGACCGCTACGATCTCGATTACGACGAACTCGTGTTGGCGACCGGTGCCGAACCGCTGGTTCCGCCGACGTTCGATATCGAATCACTCGAGCACTGCTATACGCTTCGGACGGTTTCGGATGCAACGGCTATCCGTACTCGGGTCGACGATGCCAAGCGTGCGCTCGTCGTCGGGGCCGGCTACATCGGGATCGAAGTTGCCGAAAACCTCCACGAGGCAGGCCATTCCGTCGTCGTCGCCGAACTGCTCGACCAGGTGATGCCGAATACGCTCGGCGACGAGATGGCGGCCCTCGTCGAGACACATCTGCGCGAGCAGGGCATCGAACTCCAGTTGGGTGTGGGTGTCGAGGAACTGACTGACGCTGGCGACGGAACGATCACCGCTGCAATGGGGACCGATGAGAGTCGGACGTTCGATCTGGTCGTCGTCGCCACGGGGGTACGCCCACGAACCGAGTTGGCAGAGGCGGCTGGGCTCGAGCGACACGAAAGCGGGGCAATAACGGTCGACAGTCGGATGCGGACCGATACCCCAGCGATCCACGCCGTTGGCGATGCTGTGGCAGCCCCGAGTGCGCTGTCGTCGAACCGGGCATGGGTGCCACTCGGTGGGCCAGCAAACCGCCAGGGTCGCGTTGCCGCCAACGATATCGCAGGCCACGACGACGAGTTGGCTCCGGTACTCGACACGGCAATTGCGAAGGTGTTCGACCTGGATGTCGGAACCGTCGGGCTGACGGAATCGAGATTAGCCGACCAGGAACGCCCGTACGAGGCAATCTATACGAGCGAACCGAGCCACGCCGGCTACTATCCCGGCACAGCGGATATCCATTTCAAGCTCCTGTTCGATCCCGACGACGGGACGATTCTCGGTGCCCAGGCGATCGGAACCCAGGGTGTTGACAAACGAATTGACGTCCTGGCGACGGCTATCGCCCACGATGATACCGTCTTCGACATCCGCGATCTCGATTTGGCCTACGCACCGCCGTACTCGGCGGCGAAAGATCCGGTCAACGTACTCGGGATGATCGGTACCAACGTGATCGAAGGCGTCGCCGATATCGTCCATCTCGAGGAGTTCGAGACTGCACGCGAGGCGGCGACAGTAATCGACACCCGACCGGCCGAGATGAGAGAGACACAGGGATCGATACCGGGCGACGAACACGTCCCGCTTGGCAACCTTCGATCGTGGCTCGAGGAACGTGACATCGACGGCGAGGTGTTGACCTACTGCAAAATCGGCAAAAGCTCCTACATGGCGAGTCGTATTCTCCAGCAAGAAGGCGTCCCCTCCCGGAGTCTCACAGGCGGATACTACCGATACCAAGCGGCCAAGCGACGAGGTGATACTGCCGGACGTCCGTCGTGAATCGCCGCCACGGGGTGGCGAAAAGCTTCAGGGAGTGTCAGTATTTCGGATCAGCATCGGTGGTTTCGTAAACGGCGTCCATCAGTTTGTCCCGCCGATTCTGCCAGTGGTCGAGTGCTGCGGGGTGGGTTGGATAGTTCTCGTAGTGAGCGAGAATATCATCAGCCCGGCGTTTCGTCTGATAGAGGTTCCAGATCGTCCCCCAGTGACCGCGACTCTGTGCCAGCGCCTCGAGTTTGAGTTTTAACCCGATATCGGTGCTGCCAGAATACAGTGCCTCGGCGAGTTTCTCTCCGGGCATCGCGGCGAGTAAGCTCATCAAATCGTCGACATCGATGGCCGTCGAGAGGATGTTGTAGACGTCGAGGGCGGCGTATCGCGCACCGAAGTGATCCATCACACGCTCGTTGTACTCCCAGAGAACTGCCTCGCCGTGTTCGCCGGTCTCGAGTCCCTCGAGGATGGCCTCGGCGGCGTATTTTCCGGCATAGGCCGCCCCGGCGATTCCGCCGCCGGTGGTGGGGTTGACGTGACCTGCGGCGTCGCCGACCGCGACATATCCCGGATGGACCGCCGAATCATACGGCCGGCGGGTCGGCAAGGCAGCACCGAGTTTATCCGAGACCTCGGCCCCCTCGAACTCAACACGGTTCTCGAGGTCGCGTTTGAGGTCCTCGACCAATTGCATCGGCTCTTCGGTCATCTGAAAGCCAAGCCCGGCGTTGATCTCGGTGTCGGTTCGTGGGAAATACCACAGATAGCCGGCAGCGCGTTCGGTGGGTTTGAACACGAGGGCATCATCCCACTCGACTGGCTCCTCGACGTGGACGATCTCGCGATAGGCCGAACAGAAGTGGGTGTAGTTGACGTTGGTGTCGAACGTCGACTCCTCGAAATCGACCTGGTCTTGTAACACCGAGAGTGAGCCGGCAGCGTCGACGACGAACTCGGCGTCGTAGGTTCGGGGCTCGCCTTTCGACATCGCCTCGACACCGGTCACGCGGCCATCCTCGTCCTGAGTGACGTCCTGGACGACCGTATCGTAGTGGATCTCGACGCCAGTCTCCTCGGCACCCTCGATGATCCGCCGGCCGTACTCCCAGCGGTCGATGACGGCGAGTTCGCCCGGCACGGGAATCTCGAGGACAGTCTCTTCCTGTGGGATCTCGAAGCGACCGTGGTCGACGCCGGTGTTGGTGAAGGCTGGCTCGAGTTGTGACCTGGGGATCGAATCGGGGAACGCACTCGCCCCCTTCAAGGCGTCGCCACAGGCGATGTGACCGGCTTCCTCCTCGGATTTTCGCTCGAGAACAACGACATCGTACCCCTCGCGTGCGACGGTTGCGGCGGCATAACAGCCTGCGGTGCCAGCACCGACGACGACGACGTCCGGCGTGTCTGTCTTGGCCGTCGTCTCGGTAGCCGACTGTTCCTGCGTACTCATATCAACACACTGTACCCCCCGATAGGAAAACGTTTTAGGTCAATCCGTCGCTGCCAAAGCGACAAAATCGGAATAAAGAACTTTGACCGAGGTGTTCGTACTGAGTGACATGGCGGAGTACACTATCGAATTCGTCGGCACGGGTGAGACGATCACCTGTTCGGACAAGGAGACGATTCTGAGTCGCTGTCTCGAGGAGGGAATCGCACAGGAATACTCCTGTCGGGTCGGGATGTGTCTGGCCTGTTCGGCCGAAGTTCTCGAGGGCGAGGTTACACAACCGGCTGCTCGCGGCTTCACCGAAGCCGAAGCTGAAAGGTATGCGCTGACCTGTATGGCTCGGCCACAGTCTGATCTGAAACTCGAGCGGGGTGTCTATCCGCCGAGTATCGAAGGTGACACAACGGACACACAGGCGTCGGCTGACGACTAATTCGGGCGTCGCATCATCGCACAGAACGCTCTCGAGTGAAACTATCGGTCAGTCGACGAAATCGATGTCATCGCCCATCTCGGGCTGGACGGCCTCGCCGTCGGGACGGCCATAAATCTGGGGCGACTGGACGCCGGTGACGACGATCATCGTTCGCATGCTGCCCTCTAAGGTTTCGTCGATGGAGGTCCCCCAGATAATGCGGGCGTCGGGGTCGATGCGGTCGTAGATCTCCTCGACGACGCCTTCTGCTTCTTCAATTGACATGTCGTTGCCGCCAGTGACGTTAACAAGCGCTGAATTCGCTCCCGAAATGTCGACATCGAGCAGCGGCGAGCGCAGGGCGGTCTTGACGGAGTCTTCGGCTTTTGCCTCCGAGTCGGACTCGCCGAGGCCGATCATCGCGACGCCGCCACGTTCCATGACGGTGCGAACGTCGGCGAAATCTAAGTTGACCAGACCGGGTTTCGTGATCAGTTCGGTGATCCCTTTGACCGACCGCATGAGCACTTCGTCGCTGACTTTGAACGCTTGCCGGACGGGCAGTTTGCCAACTGAATCGAGCAGTCGGTCGTTCGGAACGACGATGACGGTATCGGAGACGTCGCGCAGTCGCTCTAAGCCGGCTTCGGCGTTGGTCCGTCGTACTTCACCCTCCGCAGTAAATGGCGTCGTAACGATCGCAATCGTCAGGGCACCGGCTTCGCGGGCGGCTTTCGCAACGACGGGCGCAGAGCCAGTTCCGGTCCCACCACCGAGACCGGCGGTGACAAACACCATGTCGGATCCCTCGATCGATTCGTAGATATCCGTCTGGCTCTCTAAGGCAGCTTCCTCGCCGACCTGTGGGAGCGAGCCCGCTCCACGACCGCCGGTTTTTTCCTCGCCCATCAGGATCTTGGTGTCGGCTCCGATCTCGACTAAATGCTGGACGTCAGTGTTCGCGGCGACGAGTTTCGCGCCATGGATGCCCTCTTCGTGCATTCGGTTGATCGTATTACCGCCGGCCCCACCACAACCGACGACCGTAATGTCGGTCTGGAGGTCCTGGAGGACGTCTTTCAGTTCTTCGTCGGTCATCGTTCCCGACTGATAGCTACTCGATGACTCGTCGCCCGACTGGCCATCGTCGGGGGCAGGCGGCTCCCCGTCTTCGGCCTCGTCGATAGCGTCGTCGATGAGTGAGTCCATTCTTGAGCCCACCTATACGATGAAGCGTAATGATCTTTCCCCTGTTCGTCAGACAGACGGCACACATATTATGCATTGATTACCTATCATATTCCAATATTGCCCGAATTCCGGGCCGGTAGGACATAATATGTGCATACTATTTGCAACCAATACAGTCAGATATCGAAAACGTCTATTTCTTCCGTCCGAACACGTTCCGGATCGATCCGGGTCCCATCGACGGTTACCGACTCCCCGTTGGCGAGCATGCCGAACTTCGGACCCTCCGGGACGCCGGCCCCTCGAGCCAGGTCTGGATCGAACGAAACCCGCTTGGCGACAATCGCGTCGTCCTCGACGGTCACCGTCTCGTATCGGTCTTCGAGGATCGTCGCGAGTGACTCGACGATCGCCCGGTAGGATTCGGCTGCAGGGGTCGGTAGTGCGACCCGCGAGCCGATGCGACTGCCACCCTGTGTGGTTTCGAACGCGACGCTGTTGGCGGCAACCGCTGCCCGAACCCGGTCGGGGTCGATCCCTTCGGCCCTGTTGAGGAGGGCATCAGCAAGCGAATATACCGCAAACTGATCGCCACATCGGTCGCCAAAACGGACGCCATCTTCGACTGTGCCAAGTGTGGACTCGACGGCCCCGACGCTCTCGAGCGATCGATCGCCGACCTCCCGAACCCAGGTCTCGCTGACGAGCCGGTAGCCTGCCTCCTCGAGTGTCTGTTCGAGTACCGGCCACTCGCCGTCGATCACGGCCAACTCGGTGTTGCTGGCCTCGAACGCTGCCTCGAGGACCGCCGTGTGGGCGTTGGGGTGGCCCATCGCCTCGAGTGCCCAGTCGGCCCCGACGTGGCCGACCGCCCACGGCGTTTCACGGACGAGACGCTCGAATCGGGGGACATAGTGGTTGCCACCGAAGCCGACGACCGTCCGCTCGCGGTGGGCTGAGACGCCTCGAAGCTCGAGGATAGCCCGGGCGACAGCTTCGGCACCCTCGGGGTCGTCCCACTGGGCATCATCGCTGCCCAACTCGGCAAAGAGCGACGGACAGCCCACGTCGGTCGGGCCGTGGTGAGTACACTCGAGGCCGACGTCGTAGCCATCGGGCGCGTACGTTTCGAAGGCCTCGAGTAAGGTGGCGAGGGCGTTCGGACAGGCCTCGGCGACGGCGTGATCTGCGCCGCCGAACTCCGCTGGGCCGAAGTTACCCGTAAAGTGGCCGGTCAAAAGCGGCCCGGTCTCGCCGGAGTGACGGGAAGCGAAGACGAGCAGCTCTGGATCACAGTCGAAGGCGTCGACCGGTCGCTCGAGGTCGAGGTGAAACGCTTCGAACGAGCGGAGTTCGACCCCCTCGAGTCGGTAGTAGGTGCCACCACCGTCGGCGTCCGGACGATCGTCGTCAACGCGTTCGTCCCACTCGGCGAGCGCTCTGAGCTGATCACAGATGTGGACCGACGCACGGTCGGCACGGCTCTCGACGATCGCCAGTTCGGTCATAGTCGCCTTCGACGCCGAGTAACCGTCAATTCGACGATTCTGCGTGGCTCACGGCAAGAGCAAGTAGACGAAGATGACGTAGCCGACGACGAGTCCGGCCCCATCGAGCCTCGAGAGCCTGCGTCCGTAGCCCATCATCGCGACCAAGACGACGGTGAACGCCACCAGCATGGGGAGTTCGAACCGAAGGGTTGCCGTCGAAATCGAAATCGGTGTGATGAGCGCGACGATTCCGAGGACTGCCAGGACGTTGTAGATGTTCGAGCCAACGATGTTCCCGATCGCAAAGGCCGTCTCGCCGCGAATCGCGCCGACGACGGAGGCGGCAAGCTCCGGCAGCGAGGTACCGAGTGCAAGGACAGTCAGGCCGACGAACAGTTCCGAAAAGCCGAGATCGAGCAAGAGGGCGCTGCCGCCGGCGACGAGCCACCGGGAGCCAACCACCAACGCGAGGAGACCGCCGAGAACGAAGGCGACATCTCGCGTCTGAATTCCCTCACCGGCGTCCGGATCGGCCGACGGCGGTGCCGGGTCGACGTTGACGTAGTAGACGAGGTAGCCGGTGAACCCGGCGAGTGAAAGCAGCATAATCGCACCCTCGAGTCGGCCGATCGTTCCATCGGCACCCAACACGACGAGCAACAGCGCTGCAAAGACCATAAACGGGACGTGTCGTCGCATGACTCGCTCGCTCACCGAGAGTGGCTTGATGAGTGCCGCAAGGCCGAGGACGAGTCCGATGTTTGCGATATTCGAGCCCAGCACGGTCCCCAGCCCGGTGTCGGTACCCACGCCGAGTGCGCCGATAACGGCGACGAACAACTCCGGTGCGGTCGTCGCAAACGCGATGACAGTCACACCGACGGTCGCCGCCCGAAGACCGACACCCAGGGCCAGTCGTCCGGCACCGGCGACGAGTAACTCCGCACCGATATAGAGGGCAACAACGCCGGCTGCAAGCAAGAGGACAGACAGCGTCGTACCCGAGAGCATAGGGGGCGCTACTCGAGATGATAGTATAAAAGCCCGGAACCGACGATCGGCCGAACGTCACTTTCGGGGCACGCACTCGAGTATCAGACAGAAGAGCTTCCCCGTCGTATCTACAACTTGTGACCAGAGGCACTTAAAGAAGTTCGAAGCCATGGACGTGCTCCGTTCGGGGTTCGATCCGATTCTGCAGGTTCCGAAACCCCTATTCGCACCCTGTCCCGAATGCGGGTAATGAGTCATCAACTCCCGGACGTACAGGCGACCTCTCCGGAGGTCACTGTTGGTCTCAGTCAGGTCGGCGTCACCGGCGTCGAGAAACTCGTCAAGATCTCCCGCAACGGCGACCGCCCGCTCGTGTTCACCGCCGAGTTCGAGGTCTTCGTCGATCTCCCAAAGTGGCGTAAAGGTGCCGATATGAGCCGCAACATGGAGGTCATCGACGAGATTCTAGAAGACGCCACCCGCGAAGAGGCCTATCGCGTCGAAGACGTCTGTGGCGACGCCGCCGAACGCTTACTCGAGAAACACGACTACACCTCCCGGGCTGAAGTCTCGATGTCAGCCGAGTTCATGCGCCGCGAGCAGACGCCGGCGACCGACCGCGAGACCCAACACACCGTCGATATCATCGCCTCGGCAACGGCGACCGAGGAGGGCACTCGCGAGGAAATCGGGGCCAAAGTCGTCGGCATGACCGTCTGTCCCTGTTCGCAGGGAATGTCCGCCGCACGCGCAAAAAAGACCTTAGAGGACCTCGAGGTTGACGAGGAGACGATCACCGAGTTCCTAAAGCAGGTCCCACAACCGGGCCACTCCCAGCGCGGACACGCGACGCTGACAGTCGAGGCCGCTGGCGATCCCGAAGTCGATCTCAACGACGTCATCGACATCGCCCGCGACGCGATGAGCGCACGGATCTACAACCTCGCCAAGCGACCGGACGAAGATCACATGACGTATGCGGCTCACTCCGATGCGAAGTTCGTCGAGGATTGTGTTCGCTCGATGGCCGAAGGCGTTGTCGACGAGTTCGACCATCTGGAAGATGACGCGGTCATCACGATGAAACAGTCAAACGACGAGTCGATCCACCAACACAACGCCCACGCCGAACGGATCGTCGAGATGGCAACCCTGCGTGAGGAAGTAACCGGCCGATAATCCCCTTCCGAGCGTCGACTGATGTGTCGAACCGATACCCGCCGACTGGTTCGACCCATCAGTTCAGGCTTGCCAAAGCACTAGTACTCCGCCAAGCGTCGACTGATGGGTCGAACCGACACCCGACGACTGGTTCGACCCATCAGTTCAGGCTTGCCAAAGCACTAGAACACGAGTGGTTCGGCACTGTTCCACCGCGGTTTGAACTCCGCTGTGACACTGCCTGCAAACTCGGGGTCTTTGAGATCGATCATTCCGAAGGCCTCACCCGAGGACAGTGGGTTTGGCACCTGAATGCAGACCTCGACGCCGTCGATGACGTTGAACGACCCCGTGATGTCGTCGTCGGTCCGAACCTCGAAATCCTCACGCGCTTGCAACGTCTCCTGATATCGCTCGCCAACTCGCACGGAAAGCGATGCGACCAGTTTGTGAGTCATGAGGATATCTACGGAGACACCTCGCTCGAGTGCGTCCTCGAGTGCAGCAGTGACCGCCTCGCTGACCGCCTGGATGTCACGTTTCGGGACGGGATCGGCCGCTACCATCACGATGTGGTCGTCGGCGGCAGACAGCCGCTCTAAGAGGAGATCGACCGTCTCATCGGGACCAACGGCAGCCGTCCAAAACCTGTCTTCGACCGGGTCGGCGGCGTCGAGTTCCGCCGAAAGTTCATCAACGATCGACTCATAGCGCTCGACGCGTTCGTCGAGTTCGCGCTTTCGTTCCTCAAGCAATCGATCGAGCGCCGTATTCGGCTCGACGGCGACGTATTTTTTTGGCCGACTCGCGGTCTGGCTGCGTGCGAGATTGTGCTGTTCGAGGCTGTTTAGCACGTCGTAGATCCGCCCCATCGGGACGTCGCTCGCTCGAGACAACTCCTTGGCCGTTGTCGGTCCCGTATTCAATAGCGACCGATACGCTCGAGCTTCGTACTCCGAGAGCCCGAGATCCCTGAGCGTGGCCATAGTTGACAGAGGTGGGTGCGAATCAATAAACACTGTGGTGGTTTCTACTGCGGGTCGCTTCACTCGAGGGGCGTGTGTGGGTTACGTGATCGATGCCCTGAGGCGGTCGCTCAACTCTTCGGGCGTTGTTGCGGGCACAGACCGGTATGTGTCACGCTCTATGACGGCAGTTCCAGCCTCGAGATCGGAATCGAGGGTGACGACCTTCTCGTGGTCTGCGAGTCGCCAGGCGGCCCGGTGGAGATCCGAACCAACCTCATCGCCAATGCGGATTACGAGCGGCCCCTCGAGCAGCCGTGAGACGGCCGTTCCGTAGTGGGCGACCTGGACACCGAAGCGATCGCTCGCGCCGGCGAAGGCTTCGAGGGTCTCGCGTGCATGCTTGCGGTAGCTATCGTCGCCCGTGATCGCAGCGAGGTCGACCAATGCATCAGCCATGAGGACGTTATCATCGAGCGGACGGAGTTGTCGCTCGAGCAGCCCGACGCCTTCGGCTGGACCGTCGACGAACGACTGGCCGTCTCGAAGTCGGTCGATCGTCGTCTCGGCGACGGACTCGGCCTCTGCGACGGCATCGGGGTCGATCGTTCCTGCGACCGTCGTCAGCGCATCGAGGACACGGGCCTGGTTCGTGAGCAGACACGTCGGCTCGTCGTCGGCGAGTGCCTCGGTTCGGGTGTGGAACACGACGCCATCGACGAGTAACGTGGTTCGGAAGGTCTCGAGGGCGCGTTCGGCGTACCGACGGGCGTGCTCGTCGTCGGTGTAGGCGGCGTAGGTACAGAGTGCATCGATGGCGAGTGCGTTGGCTCCGGCGAAGACCCCCTCGTCGACGGGTGGATCCGCGGCGACCTCGCGGTCGGTGGCGTCGAGACCGTGGGCAGCTGGCTCGCCAGGAGCCTGGCTGTTGGCGAATGCGTCCGCTGTATCGTTCCACAGCGTCGTTGTCAGAAACTCGATGGTTCGTTCGGCCGGCTCTCGGTACTCCTCGCTGCCCGTATGGAGGTAGGCGTTGGCAAACGCCCGGACCAGGGCAGCGTTCGAATCCAGCAGCTTCTCGTGTTGGAGCCCAGACCAGTCGCGTTCGGCCCCAAACCGGTAGAAGCCACCATCAAATTCGTCGAGCAAGTTCGCACTGACGGCGTCAAACGACCGCAGCGCCATCTCCCGGTCGCGTTTGAGCGCAAACTCGAGGGCGTCGGGGAGCGGAAACTTCGGCCCGCCACCCCAGCCGCCGGCGACCTCGTCGTAGGTTTCGGTGAGTTGGCTGACCATTGTGGCCTCGATGTCGGGGGTGAGCGTTCCTGCAGGCGGGTCGTCTGCTCTGAGCGGGCGAGGGACCCGGGCTGCGCCGCTCCCCTGGGTCTGCCACATGGTGCGGACGCTATCGATTACCTGTCGCATCCCGTCGGGCCCGAGATAGCCCGCACCCGTGAGTACGTTTCCGTCGGGGGCGAGAAACACCGTCGACGGAAAGCCACCCATGTTGTACCGATCGCGCACGCGGGGATGGCGATCGACGTCGACTCGAATCGGGACGAAACTGTCGGTTACGTTCGCCGCGATTTTCGGGTTGGCGTAGGTTTCGGCGTCCATCTCGTGACAGTGATCACACCAGGTTGCCGAAAGCGAGAGCAAAACGGGGACGTCCCTCGAGTCTGCCTCCTCGAACGCTTCAGCCCCCCACTCGCGCCACTCGACGCGGGTTGGATCGTCCATACCGGACGGTAGCGAGTCGCGGGGGTAAGCCCTTCGTTCGACTGGGGAGACAAGCGTAAAGGGTTTTGACGCTCGAGGGCCAATTTCGGAGCATGCTCCGGTGGATCTTCGCGCTGTTGCTCATCCCGTTTCTCGACGCCGTCTTGCTCGCGGTCGTCGTCAGCCAGACGACCGTCATCGGCTGGGTCGGGATGGTCCTGCTCGTCGTCCTCACGGGACTGGTCGGAATGTTACTCGTCCGCGCCGAGGGTCGGCGAACACTACGGAAGATGCAACGTACCCTCGCAGCCGGCAAGCCCCCGACGAACGAACTACTCGACGGCGGGCTGTTGATCGCCGCCGGAGCCTTCCTCCTTACTCCAGGACTGGTAACCGACATTATCGGCTTTGCGCTCGTGGTTCCACTGACGCGTATCCCAATCCGTGCAGGGCTCAAACGCTACGTTATCGTCCCTTACGCCGACAAAAAGGCAGGCGGCTTCGTAAGCGGTAACGTCTGGACCGTCGGCTTCCCCGACAGCACAACCCAGAACGCGACCGGCGACGCCTCCGGCACCTACGACCTCGGCGCTGACGCTTACAGCGTCGACGACGACGGCCAGACCACCTACACCGTCGACCTCGGCGAGGAACGAACCACGGATCGCTCGAGCGACGAGGACGACCCCTCCGCTCGGTAGCGGTTCTCACTGTCCACTTGGAAAGAAACGTTTAAACGTACCACCGAGCAACTACCGATTGCAGTCGCGGGCCGATAGCTCAATCAGGTTGAGCGCCACTCTGATAAGGTGGAGGTTCTCGGTTCAAATCCGAGTCGGCCCACTTCTCGACGCGAACAACGGAAACGAAGTGAGCCGTGAGCGTCGGTAGTGGATCCGCGAGGGACAACAGTTCACCGCTCACTCGAGCGGGGAAGTCTGACGACGAAGACAGCGCCGGTTGGATCGTTGTCCTCGACCCAGACGTCGCCGCCGCAGCTTTCGACGAGTTCCTGGACCAGGTAGAGGCCGATCCCGGTCCCGTCGCTCTCGAGTCCCTTTTCCCCTTTTCCGAAGATTTCTTTTTTTTGTGCGTTGGAGATGCCGGGGCCGTTGTCGGCAACGCGTACCTCGACGTCGTCGTCGGCGGTTGCGACGTCGACTGTGACGGTCGCGACCTCGCTGTCGTTGTGCTGGATCGCGTTTTTCAGCAGATTTCGGAAGACGGCTCCGAGCATGTCGTTGCCGACGACGTCGACCGACGGCAGTGGCGTCTCGACCATGACAGCAGCGTCCGGATACGCCGAGCGAACGTCAGCGAGTTGCTGTTCGATCGTGACGTCTACTGCGACCTGTTGGTCCTCAAGTTCCGGCTGTAACATCACCTCCGCGAGATCACGTGCGGTCGTGGTGAGGTCGGTGGCGTTCTCGGCACTCTCACGGATAATATCGAGATACTGACTTGCGTCGGCATCGACGTGGTCGGTGAGCATCTCCGCGTAGGCCTGGACGAGCTGGAGGTCGTTGCGGATATCGTGACGGACGACCTGATTGAGGATCTCTAAGTTGTCACGCTGGCGCTCGAGTT
>LKMM01000034.1 GCA_001563885.1 Natrialbaceae archaeon B1-Br10_E2g27 | reverse complement strand
ATCCCGGGCCGTCGATTGTGAGACTGGGGCCGTCTCCGTCACTGGCGTGCTCATGGTTTCGATTGTGGGGCGAGAATCTCGCCGAGTGCAGCGACGATCCGGTCGGCTTCGGACTCGGTGAGCACCAGCGGTGGCAGTAGACGGACGACCGTCCGACCCGCCGGCAGCGCAAGCACCTGATGTTCGAGCGCCAAATCGCGCAATACGCGGTTTGCCCCTCGTTTCACCTCGATGCCGATCATCAACCCCGAACCGCGAACCTCGCGGATGGGGCCTTCTATGCCCTCGAGTTCCTCACACAGATGCGCGCCAACGTCGGCGGCCTGTCCCGGCAGGTCCTCGTCGACGACGACCTCGAGGGTGGCGTTTGCCGCCGCCGTCACGACGGGATTGCCCGAAAAAGTCGAGCCGTGGGGGCCGGCGTCTTCGGCGATCCAGTCGGCGACGAGCGTTGCCCCAAGCGGGAGGCCGCTGGCGATCCCCTTCGCACTTGTCAGGATGTCGGGTGTAACCCCATAGCCCTCACAGGCCCAGAGGTCGCCCGTGCGGCCGACGCCGGTTTGAATCTCGTCGAAGATCAGCGCGGCTCCAGCCTCCTCGGTGACCTCGCGGGCGGTCTCGAGGTAGCCCTCAGGTGCGGGGTGGATACCGCCTTCGCCCTGGACCGGTTCCAAGATGAGGGCAGCCGTCTCCTCGTCGACCACGTCGGCGAGTTCGTCGCTATCGCCGTAGGTGACAAACTCGACGTGGTCTTCGATCATCGGCTCGAACGGTTTCTTGTACTTTGGCTTCCAGGTCGCCGACAGCGTTCCCATCGTCCGGCCGTGGAAGCCGCGTTTGGCGGCGACGATTTTCGCGTTTCCGGTGGCGCTTCTGGCAAATTTGAGTGCGGCCTCGTTGGCCTCGGTGCCCGAGTTACAGAGCCAGACGTTCTCGATGCCACCAGGGGCGAGTGCTGAAAGCTTCGCTTTCAGTTCGGTCCGGGCGGCCACCGGATACGATCCCTGAACGTAGATGAGATCGCCGACCTGTTCTCTGACCGCCGAGACGACCTCGGGGTGGCAGTGACCGGTCGGCGTACACGCATAACTCGCGCCAGCGTCTATGTACTCGGTGCCATCATCGGCGAGAAGCGTCGAGCCCTCGCCCGATTCGATACTGATCGGTTTCTGTGAAAAGACGAACCCACTCATTGCTCTGTCACCTCAGGATCTGCCAGCACGCCAGGTTCTATGGTCGTTCCCTCGCCGGCGAGTGCACCCGAAACGGGGGTATCGGCGTTTGCCGTCGCCACGACGACAGACGACGCCCCACCCTCGAGTGCTTCTTCTGCCGCCATGACCTTCTTCGACATAAAGCCTTCCGCGGCCGTTTTGACGGCCGAAAACTCCTCTGGGGTCGACGCCGACTCGATCCGCGTCGACTCGTCGTCGGGATCTTCGTAGATACCCGAAACGTCGGTCAACAGGACGAGGTCGGCCTCGAGTGCGCCCGCAACGGCGGCGGCCGCACGGTCAGCGTCGGAGTTGACGGCGGTGTAGCCGCCCGACTTTTCTTTCCCCAAGACGGGCACGGAGACGACGGGCGTGTAGCCCCCTGCTAAGAGGGTCTCCAGTAAGTCTGCGTTGACCGACTCGATGGTCCCCGAGTGGTCGCCGCGTTTGATCTTCTTTTTGCCGTCTTCTTTGATGCGGACGGCGGATTTGCGCTTGCCTGCGAGGAGTTTGCCGTCGATACCGGAGAGGCCGACAGCGTCGACGCCCTCGTTCTGGAGACTCTCGACCAGGTCGGTGTTGAGCTTGCCGGGCATCACCATCTTGAAAACGTCCATCGTGCGCTCGTCGGTAAAGCGGCCGACGACGCCGCCGGGCGTCTCGACGTAGGTGGGCTCTTCGCCCAGTTCCTCGAGGGTTTCGTCGACGGCGGTCGAGCCGCCGTGGGTGAGGACGACCTCGTTGCCGTCTGCGACGAGATCCGCCACGTCAGCCAGCGCCCCTTTCGGGTCGACGGCACGTGCGCCGCCGATCTTTACGACGACGGGCATCTCAGGGGGCCCCCACGGGATGCAGCCCCGCAAACTCCAGACCTGCGGTTTCCTCGAAGCCGAGTGCGATGTTGGCGGCGTGGACCGCCTGCCCGGCCGAGCCTTTCATCATGTTGTCGATCGCCGAGAAGACGACGACGCGTTTGTTCGACGGATCGAGTTCGAAGCCGACTTCGGCCATGTTGGTGGCCGTGAGGGCTTTCGGTTCGGGATACCGGTAGACGCCCGACCCGCCGGCAACGGTGCGGACAAAGGGCTCGTCGCCGTAGACACCACGGTAGGCTCCCCAGAGGTCCCGTTTCGAGACGGGTTCGTTCGGGAAGGCATGAATCGTCGCGCTCGCGCCGCGGGTCATATCGACCGCATGGCACGTAAAGGCGACCGAGGTGCCCAGAAACTGCTCGATCTCGGCTTCGTGGCGATGCCCCGTCGGCGCGTAGGGTCGAACGATTCCCGACCGCTCGGGATGGCTCGAGGCCTCGCCGCCGCCGGCACCACCTTCCGAGGAGCCGACTTTGACGTCGACGACGAGCTGCTCGCTGCCATCGAGAATCCCGTCTTCGAAAAGCGGGTAGAGTCCGAGAATCGTCGCAGTGGCGTTACAGCCACCGCTGGCGATCAACTCCGCGCCAGGCAGGTTCTCGCGGTTGATTTCGGGGAGGGCATACTCTGCCTTTTCGAGATATTCGGGCGCGTCGTGGCCGTCGTACCACTCCTCGTACTGGGCTTCGGTCTCGAGTCGGAAATCAGCCGAAAGATCGACGACGGTGTCTGCGATCTCGAAGAAATCGTCGATCTGGCCCATCGAGACGCCGTGTGGCGTCGCCGTAAAGAGGACGTCGACGCTCTCTAGGTCCTCGGGCGTGGTAAAGCGCAGGTCGAGCCCACGTAGGTTCGGGTGGACCGAGCCGACGGTCTTTTTATCGTAGCTGCGACTTGTCGCCTCGACGAGTTCGACGTTCGGGTGGCCGGCGAGCAGGCGAAGGAGTTCGCCGCCGGTAAAGCCGCTTGCGCCGATGACGCTTGCGGTAACGCGGTCGGTCATCCGGAGGTCACCTCCGCGGCCTCGGAAGCTACCTTCGCCTCGAGCCAGTCGACGACCGCGCCCGGAACGTCGATGTCGACGGCCTCCTGGAGAGCTTTGAACTCGACGGTGTGGTTTATCTCGTGGACCGTATACCGGTCGCCGCCTTCGGGATCTGCGATTTCCATCAGGTCGATCCCAAGTAATCCACCGCCGACGGCCTCGCTTGCGCGGGCAACGAGCGCTCTGGCTTGCTCGTCGAGTTCGAAAACGTCGGTCGTTGCGCCTTTCGCGGCGTTTGTGATCCAGTGATCCGACGAGCGGACCATCCCCGCGATTGGCTCGCCGTCGGTCGCGAGCACGCGAATGTCCCGGTCGGGTTTGTCGACGTACTCCTGGACGTAGAACACCTTGTGCTCGTAGTGACCGAGCGTCGCCTTGTGTTCTAGGATGGCTTCGGCGGCATCACGCGAGTCGATTTTCGCCATCAGCCGACCCCACGAGCCGACGACCGGCTTGATCACACAGGGATAACCAAAGGATTCGATCGCCTCGAGAGCCGTCTCTTTCGTAAAGGCGACTTTCGTCGCGGGCGTCGGCACGCCGGCGTCTTCGAGCGCTAAGCTGTTTTTGGCCTTATCCGCACACACGTCGGCGGTCTCGTGACTGTTGACGATCGGGACGCCGTAAGACTCGGCAAACCGAGTGACGTAGAGACTCCGACTCGTCGCCAGACAGCGATCGACGACGATATCGAGATCCTCGAACGCTTCGTGGGTGTCTGCGACATCGAACGTAAGCTTGCGTACGTCGATCTTCTCGACTTCGTGACCCCGATCGCGAAGTTCGTTCAACAGGAGTTTCTCGTCCTTGCGGATCCGGGAGTAACAGACTCCGACTTTCACGGGCGATCACCACCGCTGACGCCGGCCTCGGACACCCTCACTCACCCCAGTCTTCTTCGAGTTCGGGGGCCTCCTCGAGGACGATCGGATCGACCGAGACGACCTCCAGTTCCGCGCCGGTTACGGGGTTGTCGACGATCTCGCCGACCTCGACGTCCGCCGGCAGTTCGATCTCTTCACCAGTAATTGGGTCTTCAGCCACGTTGCTGTCTGCATCGTCCGTCATGGTAGTTCGCTGTAGCGAACCCACCGTCTTAAACCCATCGAATCTATCAAAAGGATTAGATTACGGAGTGTACTCTATTCGTGTCGTGTGTCGGTTCAGGCTACGTATCCGAACTCCAATATCAGGTCTGTGGTGTGTTATATTCGCCCCAGACGGGGCCGCCGGACCATCCGCGATGGCCGCCTCCGGGCAGCCGCTTGCAGCTCAGTCATAGCTGCTCACCACCCCACGCAGCGTCTCTCTTGCCGCCTCGAGTGTCTCTGCCGTCTCAACGTGGCGCGTGCGGTCTGTCTCGAGGGCCTCGCGTGTGGCTTCGAGTTGCTCGGTGACCGCCTCGGGGGCCGGCCCACCCTGTGAATCGCGGCTCGTGACACTCGCCGCCGGATCGAGCGTGTCCTCAAGGTCATCGGGATCGACCAGCGACGCTATGTCCTCACCCAGCACCTCCTGGGCGGCGTCCTCGAGTGCCGCATAATCGGCTCCGTTCTCGGCCGCGATGGCAACCAGTTCGTGGGCCGTCCGGAACGGCAACCCATGTTTCGCCAGCAAGTCGGCGACGCCGGTCGCCGTCGAAAAGCCCGCGCCGGCCTCCGCTGCCAACCGGCCGTCGTTCCACTCGGCTGTCGCGACTGCGCCTGCGGCGACTTCACTTGCCTCGGTAACGGCGTCGACGGTCTCCCAGGCGTGGGTGGTTGCCCGCTGGAGGTCACGGTTGTACGCCCGTGGGAGTCCCTTGAGCGTCGTCGTCAACCCCTGTACACCACCGGCGGCGTCGCCCGCAACGGCGCGAACCAACTCGAGCGTGTCCGGGTTCTTTTTCTGGGGCATGATCGACGACGTCGACGAATACTCATCGGCAAGGTCGACAAAGCCACGGTTTGCGAAGACGATGACGTCTTCTGCCAGCCCCGACAGCGTCGTCGCGTGCGTCGACAGCGCCTGGACCGTCTCGAGTAAGAAATCCCGACTCGAGGAGGCGTCCATCGAGTTCTCGACGACCTCCCCAAAGCCCAGCAACTCGGCGGTACGCTCACGGTCGATATCGAAGGTCGTCCCCGCAAACGCCGCCCCGCCAAGCGGTGACTGGTTGATCCGCGCGTAGGCCTCGAGCAGTCGGGCCGTATCGCGTTCTACCGCCGCTGCATACGAAAGCGCCCAGTGAGCCACCGTAATCGGCTGGGCCGGTTGCAGATGGGTGTAGCCGGGCATAATCGTCTCCCGATGGTTGGCGGCGACCTCGAGTAACGACTCACGGAAGACAAGCGTTGCCTCGACCGCCTCGAGGACGTCCTCACGCAAGCGATAGCGGATACAGGCGGCGACCTCGTCGTTTCTCGAGCGGGCGGTGTGCATTTTGCCACCCTCCTCGCCGATCTGGTCGATGACGGCAGTCTCGATTGCCTCGTGGACGTCTTCACCCTCGGGCAACGAGCCGTGGCCGTCGACCTCGATCGCGTCGAGTGCCGTCAGAATCTCGCCGGCGACCGCATCGTCGATGATTCCCTGCTCGGCGAGCATAACGACGTGGGCGCGGTCGACGGCCAGATCGGCCTCGAAGATGCGTTCGTCCGCTGGGAGCGAGGAGAGAAAGCTCCGGGCGGGGCCACCGCTAAAGCGGTCCCGTCGGACGACGCCCGCAGCGTCGTCGTTGCTGCCGCCGTTCGCGTCGGTGCCGCCGTCGGTCGCCGCCGCGTCGTGAGCACTCTCCTCTGTCATCGTTACTCCTCGGCCTCGCCCATGCCGTCTGCTTTGAGTTCGACGTCTGCCTCGTTGGCGGCGATCGCTTCGTTTGCGAGTCGACGCTGGAAACCGTGGTATTTCGCGACGCCGGTGGCGTCTTCCTGGGTGATCTTGCCGACCGTCTCGGTGTCGAAGGAGGCGTGTTCGGCCGAGTAGGCGGCATACTGGCTCTGACGGCCAACCGCACGGGCCTGCCCGCCTTCAAACCGGATCGTCACCGTTCCCGTAACGCGTTTTTGGGTCTCGTCGATGAAGCCCTCGAGTGCGCCAACGAGCGGCGCGTCGACGAGGCCCTCGTAGCCTTTCTTCGCCCAGCGCTGGTCGATCAGCTGTTTGAACTCGCGTTCTTCCTGGGTGAGTACGAGGCCCTCGAGAGCCTCGTGGGCAGAAAGAAGCGTCGTCGCCGCGGGATGTTCGTAGTTTTCGCGCACTTTGAGCCCGAGCATACGGTCTTCCATCGAGTCGGTGCGCCCGACGCCGTAGGCACCGGCAACCTCGTTTAGCTGCTGGATCAACTCGACGGGGTCATACGACTCGCCGTCGATAGCGACGGGTGTGCCCTGTTCGAACGTGATCTCGATTTCCTCGGTCTCGGAACCAGGGGCATCCGTCCAGGCATAAATCTCCTCGCCGGGAACGTAGCCCGGATCTTCTAACTTGTCGCCTTCGACCGATCGACTCCAGAGGTTGGTGTCGATCGACCAGTCGCCGCCGCTGCCACCCTCGACAGGGAGGTTCTTTTCGGCGGCGTACTCCTGTTCCCACTCGCGCGTGAGCCCGAGTTCGCGCACCGGAGCGATAACCTCGAGGTCCGAATCACGCCAGATCGCCTCAAATCGAAGCTGGTCGTTGCCCTTGCCGGTACAGCCGTGGGCGATGCCGGTACAACCCTGTTCTTCTGCGACGCCGAGAATCGCTTTCGCGATTACGGGACGTGCCAGCGCCGTTCCCAGCGGGTAGCCCTGATACGTCGCGTTTGCACGGACGCTGTCGAAACACAGCTGTGCAAACTCTTCTTTTGCGTCGACGACGTGGTACTCTAAACCGAGTGCGTCGGCAGTCTCTTCTGCTTCCTCGAACTCCGAGGCCGGTTGGCCGACGTCGACCGTGACGCCGATTACCTCGTCGTATCCGTACTCTTCCTCGAGCAACGGGACACAGACAGTCGTGTCGAGTCCACCCGAGAACGCAAGTGCCACACTGGACATATACTCGACTCAAGCGAAAGGATGGACTTAAATTCGTTGGTTTTACTTTAGAATTTTGTGAATAAAGCGGTTGCTCCGTGCGAAATTTCACGAATTTCGATTTGGTGGAACATTCGAACGGTCGACGGTATGATGTGAAAGAGAAGACGGGCTCAACGGGCCCGCCGCCGTCGTGGTCGCCGCGAACGGACAGCGCTGGCGCTGTCGAAACTGGCGAGCGCAACGCCGACGAGACGGCTCATACAAACCTGGTTGCCGACCACAGCTATTAAATCCTGCTAAACAGCTGCTAGTGTGTCTGCTGACTGATGGATCTTGAGACGGGAACAGATAACCGGTTACTCTGTCCTATTGGGCGTCGTCTCCCGCATCAGGAAGCGAAAGAACGTTTTCCCGACCGATTCGGAACACGTCGATTTCGTCATCCTCGCGAAGACTCGTCACCACCTGGCTGGTTTTGGCTTCGGTCCACTCGAGTTCGCTGACGACTTCCTGTTGTTTGATCCGCCCACCACGTTCGGAAAGTAACTGGAGAACGCGTTCTTCGTTGCTCAGCAGTTCCGGTGGCGGCCCCTGTTCGGCCGCCGAGGCCATCGGCTCTGCACTCGACTCAGGTGGGTGTGAGCCGGCTGCCGACTCCGGAGGCTGCTGGTCACCTGGGAGACGTTCAGCGCGTTTAAACCACCAGCCGGCCGCTCCTGCACCCGCAAGGACGGCAAAGGCAATCGCCACGACGAGCCACGGCATCGTCGGCCCCTCCTCGCTGTCGACCACGGTGGTCGTCGTCTCACCGTTTTCGATCAGGATGACCGAGGGCTGGTCGTCGGCGAACTCGACTTCGTCACCAGACCAGAGAACAGAGTCCTCCGGCGGCGTATCGGGTGCAGGTTCGACCTCGCGAACGCTGTATTCCTCGGGCCACAAAAACTGCAACGTGGTGTCGTCGACGAGCGTAAAACCGACCAGCGCATCGCCGGCTTCGATCCGATTCAGTTCGACGTCCGCAAAGGACGACCACACGAACGTAAACTCGACGTGACCCATATCCCGCGGCGTCGAACTCGTGTCCGTCGTCACCGACATGTTCGACAACTCCATCTCCCGGTCGGTGTGATCTTCGCCCTCCTCGAGGACTTCCGTCCAGTCGTCGCTCTCGTTGGCCGCGTACGCCTCCGGATGTGTCTCGACATCCTCGGCCAGTGTGACCCACGATTCGGAGCTCGTGTTTTCGAACCGGTAATCGACCGTAAACGTCGCCGAGCCGTTACTATGGATGAACGCCTCGACGTGTACCTCGTCGGCCGCCTCGAGTTGCGTACGCTCTTCGGGCTGTGTTTGAACGCTCGCTGTCCCCGTCTCTGGCCCCACAGCGGAGACGGACGGAACGAACAGGCCGAGACAGCCACACACTACGAGCACCAACACCAGGGAGGATAGCCCCCTCGCCTCCATTACGTGGACATGTCGTACCCGACTAAATAGGTCTTTCCGACGGCAACGACGATCGGTCTCGAGTGCACCATCGATCGACAGCGCCGGTAACATCGATGTCACGTAGTTGTCCCAGTGTTGCTGGGCGATTCATATCTCTGCGGTAACAAAATGACACCCTATGAGCGATCACGACGACGAAACACAGAAAGACACGTCAGTAATTGTCGTCGGCGGCGGCCCCGCCGGCCTGAGCGCAGCCCTCTTTACGAAAAAGAACGGCCTCGAGACAACGGTCTTCGACACCGATTCGACCTGGATGCACAAAGCCCACCTGTTCAACTACCTCGGGATCGGCTCGGTCGGTGGCTCTGAGTTCATGGCGACCGCCCGCCAGCAGGTCGATGACTTCGGTGTCGACCGCCGACAGGGCGAAGAAGTAACCGCCGTCGAACCCGGCGACCATGAGTTTACCGTCGAGACCGACGCGGGCAGCTACGAGGCCGACTACGTCATCCTCGCGACGGGTGCAAACCGTGACATAGCCGAAGACCTCGAGTGTGCGTTTACCGACGAGGACGTCGTCGACGTCGGCGTCGATATGGAGACGAGCGTCGACGGCGTCTACGCCACCGGCGCGATGGTCCGCCCCGAGGAGTGGCAGGCTGCCATCGCCGTCGGCGACGGTGCCGCCGCCGCGCTCAATATCCTCTCTACCGTCCGTGGAGAGTACTACCACGACTTCGACGTCCCCGCAGATGCCGCGCGACTCTTTGGCGAACAGCTCGCAGAATAACCAGCCACAAGCTCCAGCTTTCATTCCATGCCCGATTCACCACCACCAGTCACACCAGACCTGCCCGACAGTCCCGTCCACACCACCGGCACCGATCACGTTACCATCTGGGGAAGCAACGCCGAGGACACCATCGCCTTTTACCGCGACCTCCTTGGAATGGCCCTCGTGCTTCGCCAGCCGAATCTCGATGATCCGTCCCAGACCCACCTGTTTTTCGACACTGGTGACGGACGCATCCTCACCGTCTTCGTCGGCGACCGCCCCTCCGCCCGCGGCCAGCGCGGTGGCGTCGGTGCCGTCCACCACCTCTGTTTCAGCGTCGCTCCCGACGAGTACGAAGACACCATGCGCGCACTCGAGGACGACGGCCGCAACTACAACGTCTTCGACCGAGGCGTCTTCCACTCGATTTACACCCACGACAACAACGGGCTGGTGATCGAACTCTCGACCGACAAATACGACATTCCCGACGACCGCCGCGGCGAGGTGCTGGCAAAAGCCCAGCAGCTCCGGGAAGCCGACGGGGCCGACTACGCCAAAGACGAACACCTCCGTGGGGCAATCGACGCCCTCGGCCTCGAACTCGTCGAACACGACCTGCCCGACGCTGATACCGGTGTGGGTGGGCTCTAATGGGCGAAAGTACACGTCAGGACGGGCCACATCAGGGACAGCCGCTTGTGACAGCCGGAACCGACCTCGAGTCGGCCGACGCCGCCCTCGTCCTCGTCCACGGCCGCGGTGCGACCGCCCAGAGTATCATCCAGTTGGGCAGCCAACTCGCGACCGACGGCGTTGCTCTCCTCGCACCACAGGCTGCACGCAACACCTGGTATCCGAACTCGTTTCTCGCACCTGTCGAGCACAACGAGCCCGGCCGCACGTCTGGACTGCAGGCCGTCGCCGACGCACTCGAGACGGCAACCGCCGCCGGCATCCCGACCGAACACGTCCTCGTCGGCGGCTTCTCACAGGGTGCCTGTCTCGCAAGCGAGTTCGTCGCCCGAAATCCTCGACGGTACGGCGGCCTCGCCGCCTTCAGCGGCGGTCTCATCGGCGAAACCATCGATCCCGACGACTACACCGCCGTCGAGGGGAGCCTCGAGGACACACCCGCCTTCCTCGGCTGCAGTAACGTCGATCCACACATTCCAGAACAGCGAGTCCACGACACCGCCGACGTCCTCTCTGCGCTCGAGGCCGACGTCACCACCCGAATCTACGACGGCATGGGCCACACGATCAACGAAGACGAGGTTGCGTTCGTCAGCGAGATGGTTGCCGGGTTGATCGACTGATTTCGGGACTCGAAGCCGTTGCAAACGGAGGAGGTTTTTTATGCGACAGCCCAACGTAGACGGACGCGATGAACGGGAGCAATCCGGGACGGCGGGCATTTTTCGCCGGCACGACGGCCGCCCTCTTTGGCGGAACCCTCGTGGGTTGTCTCGACAGCGACGAGGACGACCAAGAACCCGAACCCGTCGTCGACGCCGCTACATCGCTTGAGGGTGACACCGACCCCGACGTCTGGCGCGACGTCGATACGCTCGTCCTCGACGGCTATGTTGGCGGCTGGGTCGGCGTCTCGCCCGACCCGATCGACCGCGTTGAAAACCCCACACTCGTGCTCTTCGAGGGTCGTGAGTACGAATTTACCTGGGAGAACAAAGACGGCGTCCATCACAGCATCGCGTTTTGGAACGACGACGAAGAGGTCGTCGACGAGTACGCCACCGACGGAACCGACGTGGTCGGCGAAACCGAAACCCTCGTCTTCGAGGCGACACCCGAAATGGCGACCTATCGGTGTGAGTACCAGCCAGCCGGCCAGGTCGGCGACGTTCTCTCGGAGTAACCGCCCTCAAGTATCCACCCGGGACCGCCCTTTTTATCCGGTGGTAATGACCAGAAAGTCACAGATGGATCAACTACTCACCGACGACGTGGCAGTACTGACAGGTGCCTCGAGTGGGCTGGGACGGGCAATCGCCCGCGAGTTCGCCGCCGAGGGAGCCGATATCGTCGTCGCGGACATTCAGGAGGACCCACGCGAGGGCGGCGAGCCAACACACGAACTGATCGAAGCCGAAACCGACGCCGAGGCAACGTTCGTCGAGTGTGACGTTAGCCAACCCACAGACCTCGAGGCAGCCATCGAGGCAGCTGAGGCTTTCGGCGGCGTGAGCGTCATGGTAAACAACGCCGGCATCTTCCGCGGTGAGGCCTTTCTCGAGGTCGAGGAATCCGATTTCGACCACATGATGGCGGTAAACGTCAAAGGCGTCTACTTCGGCGCGCAGGCTGCGGCCAAACGGATGGTCGACGCCGGCGGCGGCTCGATTATCAACCTCTCGTCGGTCGCCGGCCTCGAGGGCTCGAGCGAGTTCATCACCTACTGTGGGACCAAAGGCGCAATCAAACTCATGACCTACGGGATGGCCGCCAGACTCGGCCCCGAGGGCATTCGGGTCAACGCCATCCATCCTGGGTTGATCGAGACGAAAATGACGACCGACGACTTTCCTATCATGGGGACAGAAGCTGAAGGCGACTTCCTCGAGGCGATCCCCTCCCGACGGGCCGGCCAGCCAGAAGACATCGCCGACGCGGCGGTGTATCTGGCCAGCGACCGATCCTCGTACGTCAACGGCGAGTCGCTGGTCGTCGACGGTGGGATGACGAACACCCAGTAGTCACGCCGCGGTCGGCTCAGACCCCGACCAGCGTTTACCGAACGACCGTCACCGGCACGGGCGCACGTCGAACGATCCGTTCGGCCACGCTCCCGAGTAACACCCTCGAGACGCCCTCCCGGCCGTGGTTGCCGACGATCACGTGATCGACAGCGTGTTCTTCGGCGTACGCGACGACTTCACGCGCCGGCTTTCCGACCGCAACCTCCGTCCGAAAGTCGACGTCCTCAGACCCGGCGAGGGCTTTGACCTCCTCGAGCAGCTCTTCGGAGGCCTGCTCTTTGCGCTCGGTGAGTGCGTCTCGAGCCAGGTTGATCCCCGCGTCGGTGTAGCCGTCTGCGGCCTCGATGACTCGCAACAGGATGATCTCGCTGTCGGGGTAGGTCTCGAAGGCGTATTTGACAGCCTGCTGTGCCGGTGCCGATTCGTCGTAGGCAACGAGGACGTTCATACAGCCTGTTGATCACACGCATAAATAAATCGTCCCGCGGAGCAACCCTGATCAGCCAAACAGCCGGGGAGATTTTTGTCACTGGATAGGATACGGACAGCATGACGGTAGTAAACTGGCTGTTTTCAGCGCTGCTGATACTCCAGGCCCATTTTGCGGCTTCGTATCTGGTTCCGCTGGATAGCGCGGCTCAACAAGAGTTTGGTGGCCTTTTGAGATGGGTCTGGCCGTGGAGTGAACGCGACAGTGGGCTATTTGGTCAGCTTACCGTGTCGGGTGAGTTACCACTTATCGGACTGTTCCTCGCAATGACCGCTGGAACCCTCCTTTTTTGTGCTGCACTTTCGGTGGTAGAACTCTGGATCCCGTTTGGCTGGTGGAGGATACTGGCCGGAAGCGGAGCTGTCCTGTCGCTCGTACTGATGGCAGGCTTTTTCGGAGCCACGAAGCTGATTCCGATGGCGCTCAACGCTGTCGTTTTGTGGGCCGCCGGAACCGATTGGCTCCGACCCCCCGGATGATGTAGTCCACTGGACACCTCCGTATAGTAGCCACTGATCGGCAGTGTCCGCCTGCTCGCGGGACTACTGCTCGAAGACGAACGTCCCAATCCGACCCTTTTCCGCGTCGGGTTCACTCCGTTCACCCTCGCGCAAAACCGTCGATGGAAAAGGCCGCGACTCGCAGCGCTCGTCGCGGGACT
>LKMM01000033.1 GCA_001563885.1 Natrialbaceae archaeon B1-Br10_E2g27 | reverse complement strand
GTGGAGCAACTCGGCGATCGTCTGGAGTCGCCGGTTCGTCTCCGAGTCCCGATGATAGACCGTTTCGAGCGAGACGAAGGCGACGCGCATCAGCCAACCCGACGCAGCGCCACATTAAAAAAACACATCTTTCGGCTCGCAAACGGACGGTTCGCGACGCCAAAACCGTCATACGTCGGGACCAAATTCTCCACCCAGTTCCGATCGAGATCAGCCCTCGTCGACTGGAGTGTCTTCGGTAGGTGTCAAACGAACCGTCGCGGCCGGCTCGGAAGCGCCACACTCGAGGGGCACATCCTCGACATCGACGTCGGTATCGTCGATTGTCGCCGAGAGGTTGTAGTCGCCATCCGAGAGGCCGACGAACGAGACGCCCTCCTCGGCCGGGATGGTGGTTCCGAGTGACGTTTCGGTCGTCTGCTCGCCGTTGACGGTCCTCGAAGTTGTCTGTAACTCGATTGAGTATGTCTCACTTTGGACGGAGAGGCCACCCTCCTCGTGGTCGAATTCTACCGTGAGATCGACTGCCTCGTCGTTTGGATTCTCGATCGTGAGTACGTTCGTTTCGTCTTCACACGCGTCTGTGACAACGAGTGGTTCGTAGCCGTCGTCCGACGACGCGAACCCGCCGGAGACAGCTCCCACCAATCCACCCACGAGGAGGACAGTCGAGAGCGCAACTAGTCGTGATTCGGTGACCATATTCGCTACCGTCTCCCACCTCGAGTCCCTGTTTCCGGACATCTCTGTAGCACAGACATGCGGTTCGGTCTTTGTTATTCGGGCCGGACACGATCACACGGAAGCGTCGAGAGACGGCGGGTGCTGTCTGTTTGATCCGGCATCGTGACGAAATGCTACAGCTGCCGGATAGTGTTTCTTACGCCACGAAACTCCGTATTGTGGCTCGAAACAGATCGTTACCGAGGGACCGTCCGTGATGACCGAAACCCAAACGACTACCGCCTCGAGTCCCGAAATCGGGGTATGAGCTACGATATCGAACGGTATCTCAACATCCGAAGCGCCTACGGCGCGTCGTTCGGACCCGACGGCGAGACCCTTTCGTTTCTGATGAACACGACGGGGACGGGACAGGTATGGACGCTGTCTGGCCCACGTGCGTGGCCAGAACAACGAACGTTTTACGACGAACGCGTTGGGTTTGCGTCGTGGTCGCCCGAACGCCCGGAGTTGATCTTCGGGATGGACGAAGGCGGGAACGAACGCACCCAGCTTTACATGCTCGATTCGGAAACTGGAGGGATCGAGAACCTGACCGCTATGCCCGAGGCCAAACATCGCTGGGGTGGCTGGAGCCACGACGGCGACCGGTTTGCCTTCGCCTCGAATCGTCGTGACCAATCAGTTTTCGACCTCTACGTGCAGGGTCGGGAAGAACGCAGTGAGGAAGCTACCCTCGTCTACGAGGGCAACGGCTGGCTCTCACTGTCGGGCTGGAGCCCCGATGATTCCCGGCTACTCGTCTCTCAGGCCTACTCGAACTTCGATCAGGATCTATACGTTTTGGATCTCGAGACCGAAACCCTCGAGCATCTGACTCCTCACGAGGGTGACGTTCGCTACGGCAGCCCAAACTGGGCCCCTGGCGGCGAGGGAATCTATCTCGTCACCGACGAAGGCGACGCCGACACCCTCTATCTCGCTTACGTAGACCTCGAGACGGGCGAGAGAGAGACTGTTGTCGACGGAGACGGATGGAACGTCGACGGGATTGCGCTGGATGAGGAGACCGGTCGATTCGTCTACTCGCGAAACGTCTCTGGCTACACCGAGTTGACCGTCGGCGAGTTCGATTCTGACGACCCCACTCAGTTCGAGACCTTCCCCGAACCCGACCTGCCCGGTGGCGTTGCCGGCGGCGTGAGCTTCGGTCCCGAGGCCGAACGGTTTGCGCTATCGACGACCGGTGATACGGTCAACACGAACGTCTTCGTGATCGATATCGAGACTGGCGAGGCCGAACGCTGGACCGACGCGCCGACCGCCGGTATCCCGCGGGAGACGTTCGATGAATCCGAACTGGTCCACGTCGAGAGTTTCGACGGCCTCGAGGTCCCAGGCTTTCTGACCGTCCCGGAAACCCCAGCGGGCGCGGATGATGATACGGCTACAAGCAGTGATGGCGCGCCCGTTATCGTCGATATCCACGGTGGCCCAGAGAGCCAGCGTCGGCCATCCTTTTCGAGTCTCAAACAGTACTTTACTGACAGGGGCTACGCCTACTTCGAGCCGAACGTCCGTGGCTCTGCAGGTTACGGCGCTGACTACGCTGCTTTAGATGACGTCGAAAACCGGATGGATTCAGTGGCGGACATCAAAGCCTGCGTCGAGTGGCTCAAGGCCCACCCAGCCATCGACGGCGACCGCATCGCCGCCAAAGGCGGCTCCTACGGCGGCTTCATGGTACTCGCTGCACTGACCGAATACCCAGACCTGTGGGCCGCCGGCATCGACGTCGTCGGCATCGCCAACTTCGTCACCTTCCTCGAGAACACCGGCGACTGGCGTCGGGAACTGCGCGAAGCCGAGTATGGCTCACTCGCCGAGGACAGGGAGTTTCTCGAGTCGATCTCACCGATCAACAACGTCGATCGAATCGAGGCCCCGCTGTTTGTCCTCCACGGCGAGAACGACCCCCGCGTGCCAGTCGGCGAAGCCGAACAGGTCGCCAAACGGGCCAAAGAGCAAGGCGTTCCCGTCCGCACGCTCATCTTCGAGGACGAAGGCCACGGCTTCTCGAAACTCGAGAACCGCATCGAGGCCTACTCGGCAATCGCGGAGTTTCTCGACGAGCACGTGTAGGGACACTCATCGAGAGAGATCGATGCCCAGTCGATCCAGCGTCTCCGCGGTGGGCCGTCCCTGCTGGTCCCATCCACGCCGGTCGTAGTAGGCCTCGAGTGTCGCCTCGAACTCGTCGGGATCGATCGCGGCTCCCTCGTTTGGGCCATCCTCGAGCGGTTCGGTAAGCCGCGGTGGGAGCTCGTCGTCGGCTCGCGAGAAGCCTTCACGGACGTTGAAGAGTCGGACGAGCGTCCAGATTCGTTCGCCTGCGTCCCACAGGCTCGCGGGGTCGGACTCGCGACCGACGGCCTCGAGCCACTTTGCTCCGAGAGTCGGCGAGAGCACATCGCCGAGAAAGTCGTCGGCAATCAGGCTCCAGCGGAGTGCTCGGCGGTCCTGTTCGGTGATTACTGCCTCGACGCGGTCGGCGATGGTCCAGGTGTCGCCCTCGAGGGCCTGGACTTCGACCGGACGGGCGCGTCGGTGGCAAGCCCCCCGGTCGCTCGTTGCGTAGGCAAGCGCCATCGCCGATGCGCCTCGAGGGTCGTAGGTTGGCAGTTCCATCCCCTTTACCGAGGGGATCAGGTCCGACCCGCCGTAGGTTGAAGCGGCCGCCTCCACGCCGTCGGCCAGCGCGTCGCCAAGCGGTGTCGACCGTGTTGCAATCTCCTCGATGAGCTGTCTGGCAGCCCTCTCGTCGCCAAAAGAGAGCTCGCGCTCGAGTATCCCTTCCTCGGCGGCGCGGATCGCCCACGCAACGGCGTTGCCGCCCGAAATGAGGTCCAGTGCGAGTCGATCGCAGACCGAGCCAAGCGCCATGACGGCGTCGACGTCGTCGATACCGAGGCCAGCCCCCAGCGAGATCGAGGTGCCACCCCGTGGAACGTGTTCGCCGTCGTCGGTCTCGATGCGGAACCCGCCGGGGACCGAATCTGTCGGCCGTTCGCGGCTAACCGAGGCGGCGCGGACGGCTTCGATCCCAACGTCTCCGGCACCCTCGAACGATCCTGCCTGCCAGCCTCGGGTCGGGAGGACGCCGACCTCGTCTGCAAAATCGATCGTTTCGGCCGTCGCGCTCGCGGCGTGCCAGCGTCCCGTGTCGTGATCTGCGAACGCCCGCTCGTGTCGGGCCTGCAGTCGCTCGAGGTCGCCGTCGACAGCTGGTGGCTCGTCGGAGGCGACGATCGCTTTCAGCCGCTTGGCCCCGAATACCGCGCCAGCGCCACCGCGACCGGCGTGGTGGTCACCGCCATCGGAGGCAATCGTCGCATACGCAACCTGGTGTTCACCGGCCGGGCCGATACACGCGACGGCCCCATCACCGACACGGTCGTCGACCGCTTCGACGTCGAGTCCCCACCACTCGTTGGCTCCGTCGAGTGTCACCTCGCCGTTGGCGACCGAGAGCGCAATCGGCCGCTGTGCCCGCCCCGAGATGAGAATGCCGACGTGTCCATCGAGCGAGCCTGCGAGCCGACCCGCCATCGATCCGCCCGCGTACGAATCGAGAAACGTGCCAGTAAGCGGTGATTTCGTCACCACCACGTACCGCTGCTCGCCGGGCAAGTAGCCTGTCAACGGACCCACAAGGACGAGCACGACGTTCTCTGGACCGAGCGGGTCGACCCCGGCCTCGAGTTCCTCGTAGAGATAGCGTACACCCAATCCCTTTCCCCCGACGTACGCTTGGGACCACGACTCGGGGACCCGCTCGGTCGCTACGGTCTCGGTCCCGAGGTCGACCCGGACGATCGTCTCCGCACCTGGCATGAGATACCATGACAGCCGACAGCACCTAAACCATTTTTATACTCGAATAGAGTGTCGCCTCGAGGATACTGTCGGCGTCTCACACCGGAAGCGTTCGGTAGCGAAGTCAGTCGATCACGCCGGTTTGTTTGGCTACCTCTCGAGCGGCCCGTTCGTCCATTCCGTCGCCGAGGATGGTATACCGATCGCGGATCTCGTGGCAGGTTGTCAGCGCCTCGATGACGGTCTCGTCGTCGATGCCTAACTCGACAGCGGTCGTCGGTGCGTCGATACTCGCCAAGGCGTTTCTGATATCTCGCCAGATACCGCGTTCGCCAACGGGTCGGCTCAGCCGTCCAGAGGTTCGGCCTCCGACGCTCATCGACCCCCCGTGGAGGTAGGCAGCTATGATCGAGCCGACACCGACCTGATGGCCGTGGAGTGCAGTGCCCGGAGCGAGTCGATCGAGCTGGTGTGAAAAGAGGTGTTCGGCTCCACTGGCAGGTCGTGACGAGCCCGCAATAGACATCGCAACGCCCGAGGAGACGAGCGCCTTGGTAACAACCCACGCCGATTCCTCGAGACCAGGTCGGACCATCTCGGCGTTGTCGACTAAAATTTCGGCGGTCATCTCCGAGAGGGCAGCGGCGTACTCGGAGTACTCGACGTTTTTGAGCCGGTGGGCGAGCCGCCAGTCCATCACGGCCGTATAGTTCGAGATGATGTCAGCACAGCCCGCAGTGGTCAACTCCCAGGGCGCTTTCGCCAGAATCTCTGTGTCGGCGATGACCGCCAGTGGCGGCTCGGCGGCGACGCTGTGGCGACTGTTTCCGTCGGGGACCGAGCCGCGATTGCTAACGATACCGTCGTGGCTCGCCGCCGTTGGCACCGACAAAAATCCAATCCCAAGGTGATCGCTTGCCATCTTGGCGATGTCGATTGCTTTCCCGCCACCGACGCCGACCAGATAGGCTGCTTCCTCGGCTTCTGCGGCCTCGATAACCGTCTCGACGGCATCGAACGTCGCCGACTCCACCGAGACGATGGCAGGGTCGATTCCTGTGGCTTCGAAATCCGCAGCGATTGGTTCGGCGGCAACCTCTCGAGGCGTCGGACTCGTCACGAACAGCGGCTGGCCCTGGAGGTGGAGATCGTCAACCACGTCGACGACCGACGAGCGGGCTCCGTGACCGACGACGACGTTTCGCGGCAGGCGAATCCACGTCGACTTATCGAACATATCTCACACCTCACAGCCCCGACCTATACGTGTTACTCCGCGACAAGGTGAGACGAACACCGCTTCAAGCGATCTCGAGGACCGTCGGTTTTTTCGCCCCCTCACGTCTCGAATCCGATATGGATGGCACCTACGTGCTCGCAATCGATGTTCCGGAGACGACGATCGACGTTGGTGCACTCGGGCGACTTGAATTCACGTCCGGAACGTACGCCTATATCGGCAGCGCGTTCGGACCGGGCGGCTTTTCTCGTGTCACCCGCCACCGTGAACTCGCCCGCGGCGAGCGTGATACACGCCACTGGCACGTCGATTACCTGCTTGGACATCCGGAGACGCGACTCGAGGCTGTCTACTTGTTTCCTGACGCTGACCGCGAATGCGAACTCGCAGCAACACTCCCCGGCCAGCCAGTCGATGCCGTCGGCGCATCGGACTGTCGCTGTCCAGCGCATCTGACCGGCCCGACAGCAAGCGCTCGGCTTCGTGAGGCGACACTCGAGGCTGGTGGCGTCCGTGCCGACCGTCACGAGCAATAAAGAAATCGCATTCACAACAACTGATAACTGGCCCTATCAGTCGTCGGTCGCCGCAAATGAGGTCGATTCGACAACTGCGTCGGCACCAGGGGCGGTCGGCAGTTCGTTACGCACGTCGTCGGATCCCTGTTCGGTGATCGCCGCGTAGTAGGCGTCGGGCATGATCTTGACGAACGACTCGAGGGTCCGTTCCCACTCCTCGAGTAGCCGTTGGCCGCGCTCGGAGCCGGTGTAGGCGACGTGGTTTTCGACGAGTCGGCGCAACATTTCCTCGTCTTTTTCCTCTAACTCGTCGTGCAGTGATACCATCTCGGTGTTTGCCCGGGCTGCAAACGAGTCGTCGGGGTCGTAGACGTAGGCGACACCGCCTGACATGCCGGCTGCGAAGTTCTTGCCCGTCTCCCCTAAGACGGCGACGACGCCGCCGGTCATGTACTCACAGCCATGGTCACCGACGCCCTCGACGACGGCCTTGGCACCGGAGTTTCGGACGGCAAAGCGTTCGCCGGCGACGCCGTTGACGTAGAGTTGGCCGTCGGTTGCACCGTAGAGGGAGACGTTGCCGATTGCGATGTTCTCGCTGGGATCGTAGGGTACGGTATCTGGCGTCCGGATGGCGATTTTGCCACCGGAGAGCCCTTTGCCGACGTAATCGTTTGCGCTACCGGTGAGGTGGATGGAGGCCCCACTCGCGAGGAACGCACCGAAGCTCTGTCCGGCCGTTCCTTCCAAGTCGACCGTGATCGTGTCTTCGGGAAGGCCGGCCTCACCATAGCGGCTCGTGATGCGATTCGAAAGCATCGCGCCGACTGTCCGGTCGACGTTCGAGACATCTTCGGTGATCGACACCGGCGTTTTGTCCTCGATAGCGTCGGCTGCTGCCTCGATGAGATCACGGTCGAGTTGGGCCTCGAGTTCGTGATCCTGTTCGCGGATTTTGCGTCGGACCTCACTCTGTGGCTCCGCTAGAATCTGGGAGAGATCGACCTTCCGTGCTTTGGGATGCTCGACGTCTGCACGCTGGGACAGCAAGTCGACGCGGCCGATGATCTCGTCGACGGTCTCGAAGCCGAGTTCGGCCATGATCTCGCGCAGTTCCTGGGCGATGAAGGTCATGTAGTTGATGACGTGGTCTGGTTCGCCGGGGAACCGTTTGCGCAGGTCTTCGCGTTGGGTGGCAACGCCGACCGGGCAGGTGTTTTTGTGACACTGACGAGCCATCACACAGCCTTCGGCAACCAGCGAGGCGGTCCCGAAGATGTACTCCTCGGCCCCAAGCAAGGCGGCGACGGCGACGTCACGGCCGGTCATCAGGCCGCCGTCGGTCGAGACCCGAATGCGGTCGCGAAGGTTCGTCGCACAGAGCATCTGGTTGGCCTCGGCCAGCCCGAGTTCCCAGGGGAGGCCCGCGCTTTTGATCGAGGTTCGTGGAGAGGCCCCGGTACCGCCGGAGTGACCCGAGATGTGGACGACATCGGCGTTGGCCTTTGCGACACCCGCGGCAATCGTGCCGATTCCCGCTTCGGAGACGAGTTTGACGTTGATATCGGCTTCTTCGTTCGACGCTTTCAGATCGAAGATCAGCTGTTTTAGGTCCTCGATCGAGTAGATGTCGTGCAGTGGTGGCGGTGAGATCAGCCCGACGCCGGGAGTCGATTTCCGGACGTGGGCGATCATCTCGTTGACTTTCTCTCCGGGGAGATGGCCACCCTCGCCGGGTTTGCTCCCTTGGGCCATCTTGATCTGGAGTTCCTCTGCGTTCGAGAGATACGTCGACGTGACGCCGAAGCGGCCGGAAGCAACCTGCTTGACCGTACACTCGCGTTCGGTGTTGAACCGTTCCGGTGGTTCGCCACCCTCGCCGGAGTTGCTCTTCCCGCCGATTCGGTTCATCGCGATCGAGTTCGTCTCGTGGGCCTCCGGCGAGAGACTGCCCAGACTCATCGCGGCCGTCGAAAACCGTTGGACGATCTCCTCGACCGGCTCGACGTCTTCGACTGGGATCGGATCGCGGTCGGACTCGAGTTCGAGCAGTCCCCGGAGCGTCTGGAGGGTCTGTTGTTGGTCATTGACCAGTTCGGCGAACTCCTGGTAGCGTTCGTAATCGCCCGAGCGGACTGCCTGCTGGAGCGCACCCACCGTCGATGGGTTCCACTGGTGGTGGATCCCCTGTTTGCGGTGGTTGAATTCGCCAGTACGCTCTAAGGCGGGCTCTTCAGTGTCGAAAGCGGCATCGTGTCGTTCGATGACGTCGGCTTCGATTTCGGCGAGGCCGATACCTTCAGTGCGGTTTTCGGTCCCCTCGAAGTACTCGGCGACGAGATCCGAATCGAGGCCGACAGCCTCGAAGATCTGGGCTCCCTGGTAGCTCTCGACGGTCGAGATGCCCATCTTGGCCATAATTTTGAGCAAGCCGTCTTCGACGGCACCGATGTAGGCGTCGATCGCCACTTCGGTGTCTGCGCCGTCTGGGCCGGCCGTAATGTCCTCGATGGTCTGGTAGGCCAGGTAGGGGTTGACCGCGCCCGCACCGTAGCCGATCAACGTCGCAAAGTGATGGACAGTGCGTGGATCTGCCGACTCGACGACGAGGCCAACGTGGTTGCGAAGGCCGTTGCGCACGAGGTGATGGTGAACTGCACCCGTCGCGAGCAAACTCGGGATGGCGATCCGTTCGTCGTCGACCGCCCGATCGGAGAGAACGAGGATGTCGCTTCCCGACTCGATCGCTTCGACAGTATCCTCGCGGACGCGTTCGATCGCGGCTTCGAGCGCTTCCCCGGAATCGCCCTCGCGTTCGTACGTAATGTCGATCGTCGCCGCCGTAATCTCGTTGGCCGTCGACTCGCGAATCGACTCGAGTTCGGCGTCGGTCAAAATCGGCGAATCGAGGACGAGCTGGCGGGCGTGTTCGGGTGACTCATCCAGCAGGTTCCGCTGGAAGCCCAGCCGAGACTCGAGGCTGGTGACGAGTTCCTCGCGGATGTAATCTAACGGCGGGTTCGTCACCTGTGCGAACAGCTGTTTGAAATACGAAAACAGCGGTCGGTTGTACTCAGTGAGCACCGAAAGCGGCGTATCGTCGCCCATCGAACCGACGGGGTCTTTGCCCTTCTGGGTCATCGGCTCGATCATGTTCTCGAGTTCGTCGTAGGTGTAGCCGAAAGCGGCCTGATGGTCGCGTAGGCCGGAAACGGCGTGTTGTGGGGAGCTGTTGGCCGTCTGCCGGATATCATCGATCGAGAGCTGTTCGGCTTCGACCCACTCGCCGTAGCGGTCGTCGGTGAGCCGGTCGAACACTTCTTCGTCGGGGATGACGCGGCCTTCCTCGGGGTCGGCGAGGAAAATCTCGCCGGGCTGGAGGCGGCCACGACGTTCGATTTCGTCGGGGTCGGGCTCGAGCGCGCCGGCCTCGCTGGCGACGATCAGACGGTTGTCGGTGGTGACATCGTACCGACAGGGCCGTAAGCCGTTGCGGTCTAAGACTGCTCCGACGCGTTCGCCGTCCGTTGCGGCGACGAGTGCCGGGCCGTCCCAGGGTTCGACGAGCGAGGCATGGAAGTCATAAAAGTCCTTTCTGGCCTGGTCCATCGATTCGTCGCCGCGCCAGGCTTCGGGAACGAGCATCCGAAGGGCATGGGCGAGGTCGCGGCCGTCCTGCATCAGCAATTCGAGTGCGTTGTCGACGCTTGCGGTGTCGGACTGGTTTGGATCGTTGATAACTGGTCTGACAGCCTCGAGATCCTCGATAACGTCGCTCTCTAGGTCCGTCTCGCGGGCGCGCATCCAGTTTATGTTCCCCTGGATCGTGTTGAACTCGCCGTTGTGGATGATGTTGCGGTAAGGGTGGGCGAGGTGCCAGGCACCGAGCGTGTTCGTCGAGAAGCGTTCGTGGACCATCGCGAACGTCGATCCGACACGCTCGTCGGTCAGATCAGGGTAGTACTCCGGAACCTGCTGGCCTTTGAGTAGTCCCTTGTAGACGATCGTTTTCGAGTCGAGCGAGCAGACGTAAAATCGCCCTTCGTTCTCGATGTCGGACGTCTCGACGGCGTTCTCGAGTGCGCGTCGGGCGACGTACAGCCGGCGGTCGAACTCCTCGCCGGCAACGTCGTCTTCGGGTGCGACGACGGCCTGCCAGACGTCGGGTTCGGAGTCGACGGCGGTTTTGCCGAGTGAGTCGTTGTTCGTCGGCACGTCGCGCCACTCGAGAATCGAGCAATCGTACGATTCGATGGTTTCCTCGGCCAGAGACATGATCGCCTCTCGGGCCTCGGCGTCCTGTGGGAAGAAGATAGACGCGATGGCGTAGGTGTCGGGCAGCGTCGTGTCGAGAACGTCACTGAAAAACTCGTCGGGAATCTGGAGCATGATCCCGGCACCGTCGCCGGTGTCTTTTTCAGCGCCGGTAGTACCTCTGTGCTCTAAGTTTGAAAGCAATTCGAGTCCGTCAGTTACGACATCGTGCCCGCCAACGCCGTCTAAGTCCATGACGACGCCGACGCCGCAGTTCGACCGGGCATCGTCAGGGTCGGCGAGGCCCTGCGAACGCTCGGTGGATAGTTGTGGCTGTGGCATACCCAACCCTAGCGAGAACTGGTATATGAGGCTGTCCCATAATCGCTAAGTGTATTATATACGCATATAATGAAATATTAGGTGTTTATTTTTCATGGTTATGCACAATATATCGGTGTACTTGTGGGCGTTCTTCAGAACGCAGTCGCGTTCTGACTATGTCGGAAGGACAGAATGTCAGAGGCACGTAGTGCCCATCCCAGTGGGTTGGACACCACATCCCTTCTTTTGGGGGCCAGCAGTAAGCACTCTTGGGTTAAACGATTAGGTTCGTTTTGAATTATCATTTTGGACTGGCCCAAAACGGGCCGGACAATTTTCAGAACGGCCGAGACGGTATCGCTCAGTAGGATTTCGCGAAGTACGCGATCTCCGTCGCCGGCTCACCGCAGATCACACACGTCGCGTCGTCGTCTTCCGGAGCCTTCGGCTCGCCTTCCGAACCGTCCTCTGCAAGTGGTTGCATGACGATTTCGGCGGCGACCTTTTCTTTGATGACTTCCTCGCAGGCCGGATCGCCACACCACGGTACCGCGACGTAGCCACCATGTTGGCCGATCGTACCCATGATTTCCTCAGGCGAGTCTGCTGTTCGAATATTTTCCTCGAGATTCGTTTCGGCCGCTGTGTACAGTTTGTCGTACACCGCCTCGAGGTGCTCGTCGACCGTCTCGGCGACGCCTTCGCGGGGTTCGACGGTCTTTGCGTTATCGGGTCGATGCACCAGCGTGACCTCGTCGTCTGCGGCCTCGTTGGGGCCGATTTCGATCCGTACGGGGACGCCGTTTAATTCGTGTTCGTTGAATTTGAAGCCGGGATTTCGCTCATCGCGGTCGTCGAGATCGACGCGAACGCCTGCGGCCTCGAGTTCCTCGGCGACCGCCTCGGCGTAGGCAAGCACGTCGTCTTTGGTATCCTCTTGCCAGATGGGGACGATGACGACCTGGGTGGGCGCAATTGTCGGTGGGAGAACGAGTCCCTGGTCGTCCGAATGGGTCATGATGAGCGCGCCGAGTGCACGCCAGGACAGTCCCCACGAGGTCGTATGGGCGGTCTGTACGTCCTCGTTTTCATCGACGAAGGTGATGTCGAACGCCTCGGCGAACGACTGGCCGAGATGGTGGCTCGTCCCTCCCTGGACGGACTTGCCGTCGGGCATCAGCGCCTCGACGGTCGTCGTCGTATCTGCGCCGGGGAACTTGTCGTGTTCGGGTTTCTTGCCCCGAAGGACCGGAATCGCCAACACCTCTTCGTAGACACGTTCGTACTGTCCCAGTCGGGTCCAGACTTCCGCCCAGGCCTCCTCGTCGGTCGCATGGGCGGTGTGGCCTTCCTGCCACATGAACTCTTTTGTCCGGAAGAACGGTTTCGTTTCCGTCGCTTCCCACCGAACGACCGAACACCACTGATTGAGTCGAAGCGGCAAGTCGCGATGGCTGCGCGTCCACTCGGCCATGAACGGGGCGATGATCGACTCGCTGGTCGGCCGAACGGCGAGTCGTTCCTCGAGTTCGTCGTGGCCGCCGTGTGTGACCCAGGCTACCTCGGGATCGAAGCCTTCGACGATGTCTTTTTCACGCTCTAAGAAGCTCTCGGGGATGAACATCGGGAAGTAGACGTTGTCGACGCCGGTTTCTTTGAACCAGCCGTCGAGAGCGTCCTGCAGTCGCTCCCAGAGGGCGTAGCCGCGTGGTTTCGTGACGATGAAGCCACCCATCGGCGCATAATCGGCGAGGCCGGCTTTCTGGACGACCTCGGCGTACCACTCGCCCGGTCTGTGCGATTTCGACTCGGTAACCCCGAGTTCCTGACTCTCGTTGCTCATACATCGACCCACTGCCAGGGTGGGCTTAAACCATACGAAGGGCTGCCTTCGGCCGAACCCTACCGTGAGCCTCGACCCGTCTATGACGTTCTGTCGTATGAACGACCCAACCGTTGTGCCGGTTCCCCCGAACATATCCGTCGTGGTCTCGAGAAAAGCGGTATGCGCGCAATTGAGGTAGTCGACTACGGCGACAGCGACGAACTCGAGGCCACAGAGCGCGAACGACCCGAGCCGGGGCCGGGTGAGGTTCGTATCGCAGTCGGTGCGGCGGGGATCAACTTCGCCGATATCATGCAGCGTCGGGGCGTCTATCCCGGCGGTCCAAAGCCACCATACGTCCCGGGAATGGAAGCGGCGGGGACCGTCGACGCCGTCGGCGAGGGTGTCGACCTCGAGGAGGGAGATCGAGTCGTCGCCATGCTCGAGGGCGGAGCCTACGCCGAGTATGCGGTAACGAACACCCACCTGTGTTTCCCGATTCCCGACGGGATGAGCGACGAGGAAGCCGCTGGCTTTCCGGTCCAGTATCTCACCGC
>LKMM01000032.1 GCA_001563885.1 Natrialbaceae archaeon B1-Br10_E2g27 | reverse complement strand
TTAAATTCGAGTTAAATTCGGGGAAAGTCACCGTAAGAACGGTATACTGTCGACCCCGTTGAAGTAGTACTCTCCCCTGACTCCAGATGGAGGTCGACGGGCAGACCCCACCGAGGCACCCCACGCCTGTTCCCGTGACTTCCAGCAATCCCACCACAGCACCCTTCCCCCACCATTGCCACACCGTTTGGCGCGGGCGCTTTGCACCCCGCTTGCGCCATCTTGCGGTTCTGGCACTCGAGGCGCAACCTGCGCCTCGGGATGGACTTTTTCACGAAAAGTCACGACTGTGTTCGGACTCGCTCGAGAACCGGAATCTCCTCGAGGCGTTCCTCATCGAGCAGGCCCCAGTCGATCCCCTGTGGCCGGTCGCCAGTGTCGGGACGGATGGTTCGGTCAGGAGTGACGATCAGATCCATTGGGACGTCGTGATCGCCAACCGCCACGTCGTCGACCATCTGCCGTTCGTGGACCGTCGTCGCAACCGGCGTCGTCTCTCCGACCAATCCGAGTTCGACCAGGATTGCATACTCGAGGTCGCTGTAGCCTTCGCCTTTTCCGATTCGTCCGCCGGCTTCGGTAACGGCGACGCTTCCGGAGACGATCAGGTCGATGCCGTCGACTTCCTCCGGGCCGACCTGCTCGCCATGCGTGGACGACCCCGAGACGGTCGTCGCCTCGTCGTAATCGTCGAGTTCCTCGGGGTCGAGTTTGAGAAAACACCGCTCGTCTTTCAGCCGAGGAACGGCCATATAGACCGTTTTCCCTTCGCGTAAGGCCTGACGCCGGACCGGAAGCTGGGGGGCATCCGGATTTGCCTTGATCGTGTTCGCGTTGGTCCACTCGGGTTGGTCGGCCAACCGGTCTGCGCCAGCCCTCGCGTTTTCGAAATTCGGAATGCGTCCGTGCGGTGGGAACGGAAAGCGGGCGACCCCGCTGTCCTCGAGGTCGTCCCAGACACGTTCGCGGACTGCCTGTTTGTCCATACTGCTCGTTGTTCGCCGAGGACGGTAGCCGCTACGGATCCCGTGAGTCGGCTCGCTCGAGCAACGTCCGAGCCTCCGGGAGGATGATTTCCTCGGTGCCAAGGCGTGCTGCACCGGCCGTTCCAGGAAGGCAACAGACGAAAACGCCCGCAGAGAGGCCCGCGAGCGTCCGCGCAGCGATCACCTCGGTGCCGACGACCTCGTATGCGAGTGTGGTAAACAGGATGTTAAACGCCGGGAGCGTCGTCTCGAGCAGTGGTTCGACGGCCTCGATCGTAACGTCGTCCGGTTCGACACTCGTTGCCCCCGCCGTGATGATGACGTCGATGTCGTTTCGGTCGATCACCCGCGTCACGATCGACTGGACCCGGTCGTGGTCGGCAGTGACGTGTTCTCGCATCACGACCTCGTGGCCTGCCTTTTCGATTGTCGTTTCGATCGCCTCGCCGGCCGCATCCGCCTCGAGTGTCCGATCTGTCGCGACTGTGACGACGCCGACACAAAGCGGGGTAGATGGTCTGTCACTCGACTGTGTTTCGCTCGTCGATACACTCCTCTCGTCGGTATCAGGCATACACGACCATCACAGCCGACGAGCAAAAAGCGCAGGCGTCTCTCTGGTGACAACTGTTATCATCAGGCTCACCTTCTACGATGATGCATGCAGGCAGTCACATTCAGCGAGCACGGCGACATCGACGTGATCGAGTACGGCGACCATCCAGATCCCGAGGTCGGCCGCGATGAAGTGTTGGTCGACGTCAAATCCGCGGCGCTCAACCACCTGGATATCTGGACGCGTCGCGGCCTTCCGGGGATCGACCTCGAGATGCCACACGTTCCGGGCAGTGACGGTGCCGGCGTCGTCGAGGCCGTCGGTGAAGACGTTACACGCTTCGAGGAGGGCGACCGCGTCGCGCTCTCTGCAGGGTGTGGCGATCTGCGACTGGACGATCCAACGCTCGATCCCGGCTATTACATCATCGGCGAGCACGTCCCCGGTATTCACGCCGAGTACGCCGCTATCCCCGAGCAGAACCTGATTCCAGTGCCGGAGGACGTCGACTGGACCGTCGCCGGCTCTGTCTCGCTCGTCTTCCAGACCGCCTGGCGGATGCTGATCGACCGGGCCCGGCTCGAGGCCGGCGAATCGGTGCTCGTGTTGGGCGCAAGCGGCGGGGTGGGCCACGCTGCCCTCCAGATTGCCGATTACGCAGGCGCGACGGTGTATGCGACCGGCAGTACCGAGGAGAAACTCGCCTACGCCGAAGAACACGGCGCTGATTACGTCTGTAACTACGAGGAAGAAGACTTTGCAGACTGGGTCCGATCCGAAACCGACGGGCACGGGGTCGACGTCGTCGTCGAACACGTCGGCGCACCCACCTGGCGGGACTCGATCAAGAGCCTCACCAAAGGCGGCCGACTCGTCACCTGTGGCGGCACCGGCGGCGGCAGGCCCGAAACGGATATCCCACGAATCTTCTGGAACCAACTCGAGATCATCGGATCGACGATGGCGACGCCCGAACAGGTCGATGCCGTAATGGATCTCGTCTGGGAGGGCACCCTCGAGCCCGCGATTCGCGAGGAGTTGCCGATGAGCGAGACTGCCCGCGCTCACGAGATCATCGAGAATCGGGAGGGCTTTGGGAAGGTTGTCGTGCGGCCAGATAGCGAGTTGTAAACTCAACCCCCTTCGGTCTGTCACCAGCGGATGGCCGCAACCGTGATACATTTTATGCCCCGGTCGTAACGATCAACTGTGAGTTCTAGCGACGACGGCGGGTACGTTCACGATCCGTCCGCGTTCGACGACGACGGCAGCCGTGACGATGGAGCCGACGAACCGCTCCATCCGGACGCAGTCGACCGGGAGTTCGACTGGCGTGGCTGGGTGCTCGTTGGAGTGATCGTCTTTGCGTTTATCATCTCACCGGCCGCGATCATGCTCTGGCCGCCAGGTGTCAACTACCTCCTTGCACTCATTATCCTCCCCCTGTTCCCGGCGGTATTACTCGCAGTAACCGCTGTTTGGGCGACTACGCGCCCCTGAGACAGGGCTGTGTACCGGTGATCGACGACCCGGATAGGGCGATTACGGAAAGAGATTCCACCCATCAGTACAACTCCTGTCGGCTACGTCATATTTTCAACCGACTGTACAACGGTATTATATAGGGATCGGTGGTCGGTGATGACGGGCCTCAAAGCCCAGATGACCTGTTCCGGACGGTACGACGGACAGACAGTCTTACCGCGCAGAATCATCTCCATCGCGTCGTCCAGAAGGGCGAAAAGAGAATACTCATGAGCAGACAACAGCGACAGCCACGGCAGCACGAACAGCAACACGAATCCCAGCAATCCGGACAGGCTGGATGGGTTCAGTCAGATCAGTACCGCCAGCAACAACAGCACCAGCCACAACAGCAAGGACAACAGCCACAGCAACAGGTGCAGACGCGACAGCAATCACAGCAACACCAGCCACAACAGCAAGGGCAACAGCAGCCACAACAACGGCAAGGGCAACAGCAACAGCCACAACAACGGCAACAGTATCAGCCACAACAGCCACAGCAACAGGTGCAGACGCGACAACAGCCACAGCAACAACAGCAACAGTCTCAGCAGGACTCCGGAACACAGAGCAACCAACAGTTCTCCCAGGTGGTGTCACAGGAGATTCAGGCGGCTATCGAAGATCTTGACCGACTCGAGACCGTCGCCGAATTTGCCGATAGCCAGGCGACGCGTCGGGGCGACGAGCATGCCGCCGGAATTGCAGATGCGATGAAAGACGTTGCCCACCTCCAGAAAGAGTTTCTGATCGAAGAAAACCCGCTCACCCAGGAGTTTAGCCAGTGTACCCAACAGCTCCTCCAGCAGGGGAGTCAAAAACTCCAGCAGTCCCAGCAACCGGAGATGCAGGAACTGGCTGACACTGCCGGACGGGCCCTCGAATCGGTCGGACACGGTATCCAATCGAGAACGACCGGCGGACAACAGCAGTAACAACCGACAACAGCGTGGTTAGACTCGTGACTCGAGCCGTTCTAAGACGGCCGATCCGTACACCACATCCCGTTTCGGGGCGTCATCGAGATACGACTCGAGCAGCCGTGCGATGTGTCGTATCTGTTCGTCGGTGAGTGTCTCAGTCTCACCGCCAGATTCGATCGCGGCAAACGCCTCGAGTGCCCACTCTGGGGGGCGCTCGTCGGCGTCGATCGCTTCGTCGATTCGGGCGGCAAGGACGTGGTGGACGACCCACCGCTCCGGGGTGACGAGCGCGATATCGTGCGTGTCGGTTTCCGATGATGTGGGGCTCATTTCGTCACACGGACCGATTCCGTCGGTCCCTACGCGAGGCTATGAACGAGAGTAGTATAAACATTGTGGCATGGTAACACGCCACATTTGTTCTGGCAGGTTATGACCCGGGCCCCAAGCAGTCAGACGGCCTGTCGGAGTTCGTTACCGGACATCCCGGCGCATTGCGATTTCGAACCACGGGCACAGTCGGAGTTGTCGGTACCACTCAGGGTTGGTGTGCAGTCGTTCGTAGGGGACCCACATGATCCCGGCGACCTCTTCGACGTCGGGGTCGAGCGAGCGGTCTGACAGCGTCAGTTTGAGCACGGCACAGACCTCGTGTTCGACACCCTCGTTCTCGAAGTAGCGTTTGTACTCGAAACGGTCGGTCACCCGTAAGTCGTCGTACTGGTCGGGCGTAATCCCGAGTTCTTCCTCCAAGCGCTGTCGAGTGGCTTCCTCCTGGCTCTGTCCTTCGACGGGGTGAGAGGCGACGGTGCCGTCCCAGTAGGTCCCCCAGAGGCGTTTGTCAGGCGCACGCTGTGCGAGGAGGATATTGTCGTCTTCGTCGAAGACGAGCGAAGTAAACGCTCGGTGGCGGATGCCGTCGCCGGTGTGTGCCTCGAGTCGGTTGACAGCCTCGAGTTCAGTGTCGTTTTCGTCGACGGCGATTACGTCTTGGGTGGCGTTTTTGTGCGGAACCTCGTCCTGATGGGTGCTCATAGAAGTTGTTTTGTCGACACACCTAAAACCAGTATCGTCTTCGACGTGCCTTGCACAGAAAAGCGCCGTGGGCGGGTACTAAGTGCTTTGGCAAGCCTGAACTGATGGGTCGAACCAGTCGGCGGGTATCGGTTCGACGCATCAGTCGACGCTTGGCGGAGTACTAAGAGACATGCGAACCATGAGAGCGTATGCCCATCGTCGCAGCGGTAGACGACTCCGACCGTGCAGTTGCGGTCATCGAACAGGCGAACGACCTTGCTGATCGGTACGACACCGAGTTACACATTGTACACGTCGGCGATCCAGCCGTCGATTTCAGGGAGGATTTCACTGACGTTTCAGAGGAGGCACTGGGCGCACACGACGAGCCGTGGTCGACGCAGGTTCTCAACGCAGTCCAGGAGTCGGCGGCCGAAATTGCCGCCAATGCAGCCGAAACGGTCGACGAGGTGGACTCGTATGAAGCGGTTGGTCTCGTCGGCGACGCTTCGGAGGTCATCAGACAGTACGCAAGCGAACACGACGCCAGATACATCGTCGTCAGCGGCCGCAAGCGACGGCCCCTCGGACAGGCGCTGTTCGGTAGTGTCACCCAGGCGTTGCTGCTAAACGCCGATTGCCCGATCGTCGCCGTCCCACACGACGCGATCTGACTGCGCTGGCGGTCGATTCTCGCTATCGGTTCGCGAGGAAACCAGATATTACTCAAATTATGAAGATGATACGCCCGATAGGAGTGACCGACCGACCGCCGTACGGGATGATGACTTAACTCTCCAGGGTGCCGTACTCAGCAAAGATGCCCCAGCACCGCCAGATGAACGTCCAGCAATCCGTCGGCGAAACACCCGATGGAACGGTTGTCAGAAACGATTCCGGACTCGAGGTTCGGTGTCTCGAGACCATCCGTGCTACCGACGTCGATCGGTGGAACGCGGTCGTTGATCGAGCCGACCTGGGAACCGTCTTTCACCGATATGAGTGGCTCGAGGCGGTCGAACGGGGGCTTGGCTATCAACCCAGACACCTTCTCGTCGAGAAGGATACGAACCTGATCGGCCTCATCCCCAACTTCGTCGTCGGGATTCCCAAGACGCCGTTTTATCGACTGACCTCGATCTATCCGGGGTTTGGCGGCCCACTGTTTACCACCGACGTTGCCCGGTCACTTTCACTCATCGTCGAGGCGATTCCCAGTCTCTGTGGCCGGCGAACGATCGTCCACGAAATCCGTGCGTGTAACACGAATTTCCTCCGGTATGACGACTCACTCGCCACCGATGGCTACGAGTCGAGTCGGGTCGACGGTCGATTTCTCCTGAATCTCGCGACGGGCTACGACGCCGTCTTCGACGGAATGGATAGCTCGAGGCGGCGGGCCATCAGACGGGGCCGGGAACTCGACTGTGACCTAGAGGCCGTCGACCCCACGCCCACGAATTTGAGCCGGTTTTACGACGGCTACCGTCGGCGGATGAACGAAATCGACGGCCAGGTGTATCCGTATGCCTTCTTCGAGCGGTTGACCGCGATGGACGACCGGCTGCTTCTGGTTTCTCTCTACGTCGAGGAGGAGTACGCTGGCGGATTTTTGGCCCTGTGCAACGACGAACAGTCGACAGTCCACGGCTTTTTTGCCGGCGTCCCCTCGGAATACTTCGAGTATCACGCCTCCGAACTCGTCTACGATTTCATGTTCCGGTGGGCAATCGACAACGGCTACGAACGCTACGATTTCGGCGGCTCCGGCGCGGACTTCGAAGACGGCGCGTTCCGATTCAAAGAAAAGTTCGGTGGCCGACTGGTTCCGAACCTCTACTGGGAGCGAGGAACCAGCCCCGCCTGGAGGCTCGTCAAGGCCGGACGAAGCCTCTACTGGCGCTACGGCGAGTGATCGGCCTCACCCCAACTCTTCGTCGAGAATGAGCCTCGTTTTCGTACTGACGACCTCGTCTTGATCTCGAGCTTGCGTGATGAGCCCATTGACCCCGCGCGTGTCCGCAGCGTCGACGACGAGGACAATATCTTGCTCGCCTGAGACCATCCACGCGAAATCGACCTCTTCCCACTCGGCCATCCGCGCGGCGACGGCGTTCGTATCGACGTCGACAGCGACGCCGACTTCGATCATCGCTTTGACGTTGCCGGTCCGCGTCGAGATGGTAAATCGTTCGATTACGTCGTCGTCCATCATCCGCTCGACGCGGTTTCGAACGGTTCCCTCGCTCGTCCCCACCTCGTCGGCGATTTCGGTATACGGCGTCCGGGCGTCTCGCCGGAGGATATCCAATATCTGTCGGTCCAACTCGTCCATTGAGAATCGACACTAGACGTGGTAGCCACTTACCGATTACGAATTTCGTAACTCAGCTTCGAAGACAACACTTATGATGGTGCATCCAATACGTAGTTCGTAATGACAGCGGCTTACGTTGCGCTGGAAGGTGGCCACGTACTCGAGGGACGTGGTCGTGCTCCAGGAACCGCACGCGGCGAATTAGTTTTCACAACAGCATACACGGGTTATGAGGAGAGTCTGACCGACCCATCCTACGAGGAACAGGTCCTGACCTTTTCGTACCCGTTGATCGGCAACTACGGCGTCCGCGAAGAACGGTTCGAGGACGATCGCGTCCACCCACGCGCCGTCCTCGCGAAAGAACTGACCGACGACGTCGCCGAGTGGCTCGAGAGCGAGGGTGTCCCCGCCATCGACCACCTCGATACCCGTGAAGTCGTCACCGACATCCGCGACGGCGGCGCGATGAAATGTGGCATCGCCGTCGGCAAAGACGTCACCGAAGAGGACGCACTCGAGGAACTCGCCCAGTGTAAGGCGATGAGCGACCACACCGACATCGGCGCACAGGTCACCGTCTCCGACCCGGTCGTCTACGGCGAGGATAACGACGGCCACGACGTTGCGCTCGTCGATTGTGGCGCGAAAGGCTCGATCGTCGACTCGCTGCTCGCCCGTGAGGTAACCGTCCACGTCCTGCCCTACGACGCAAGTGTCGAAGCCGTCGAAGCCGTCGACCCCGACGTCCTGTTTATCTCGAACGGGCCAGGTGATCCCGCCAACTACGAGGGGGCGATTGCACTCGTCAAGGCGTTCGTCGAGGACACTCCCGTCGCCGGCATCTGTCTCGGTCAACAGATCGTCGCCGAAGCCCTCGGTGGCACCACCGAAAAGATGGCCTTTGGCCACCGCGGCGTCAACCAACCCGTCCTCGACTTAGAGAGCGGGCAGGTCGTCATGACCACCCAGAACCACGGCTACACCGTTTCCGACCCCGGCGAACATCTCGAGGTCACCCAGATCAACGTCAACGACGACACTCCCGAGGGCGTCGATGGCATCGAGTACGACGTCATCACCCGTCAGTACCACCCCGAGGCCAACCCGGGCCCCGAAGACACCCTCGATTTCTTCGACGACGTCCTCGCGATGGCCGACACACGAGCCGGGCAGGCCGTCCCCGCTGACGACTGAGCGAGTCCGTTTTAGATCTTTTTGCCGACACTAAACTGAACGTACTACTAGTTCGATTTTACCCTCATAGAAGCTTGTAGGGTCAGTTCGACTGATCGGCCACACGGTATTTATCCTTCCACAGACAATTTTTGTACGTGACACGAAACGTACTGTGTGTCGACACACCGGACCGAGTGGCAACGACTGCCGCTGCGGTCGATCGCGTCGATGGACTCTCCGCAATCGAAGTAACCTCCGCAGACGCCGTCTTTGATACACTCGAAGCCGAGTCAATCGTCTGTGTCGTAACCGAATACAACCTTGCCGACGGCACCGGCCTCGAGGTTGTCGACACCCTTCGCACTGAATCCCCACAAACGCCCTGCGTGCTGTTTACCGATGTTTCCCCGGCCGAAATCGATACCGCATCCTTCGAAGAAGTGATCGTCGAGTACCTAAATCGGGAGCTTCCCGACGCCGAGGACCGACTCGGCTTTATTGTCGACGACGTCATCGACCACAGCGCACAGGTCGGCTTTCTCAAACCCGAAGACGAGGACGAACGCCTCGAGACGCTCGCGGAGTACGATATCGATACACTCCCGATCGGCGAGAGTTTCGAACGGCTGACCGACCTCATCGCCGCTCATTTCGACGTTGGCGTCGCCTTTATTGGCCTCATCGAAGCCGACAAAGAGCGGTTTTTGGCCTGTGCCGGCGGCGATTGGGACTCGCTTACGCGAGAGGATACGATCTGTACCCACAGCATGCTCCAAGAAGACGTCATGGTCGTCGAAGACGTCATGCAGGACAACCGGTTCAACGAAAACCAACAGCTCCAAAACCTCGGGATCCGATCCTATGCCGGCGCGAACATGACCGCCCCGAACGGACAGGTAATCGGCCAGGTCTGTGTGCTCGACGATACACCGCGGGACTACACCACAGAGGAACAACACCTCCTCCAGCAGTACGCTGAGACGGCGATGGAGATTCTCGAACTTCGTCGGACCGTCCGAGAGGGAGAGGTGGCACAATGAGCCTCAGTACGCAGGCGTTCTCGCTTGACCCACTGCCGCTCGAGGATATCGACAGCGGAACGTCGATTTTGCTCACGGGCGACGACGAGGCCGCCCTCAAAACGGTTTTCGCACGCATCGTCGCGGCCGACGAAGATGAAACGTCTATCGTCCTCGCGACGAACAGCGGTGGGCCGACGATTCGACGAACGTTAGATTCCGCCAAACGAAGCGCTGGCGGCCGATCGCTCGTTCTCAGCTGCCAGGGTCCAGAACGGGGTGAGGAAATCAAGACTGTCGACGACCTTGGAGACCTCACGAACCTCGGTATGCACTACTCCGGGCTCGTCGCGGCCGCCCAGCAATCGACCACGCGGTTTCGATCCGGCATTTTCCTCTGTTCGACCATCCTCGGCGAGGTCGACGACACCCGATCTGTCTATCGGTTTCTGAACTCGAACTTCCTCACCGACCTCCGCCGTGGTGAGGGAATCGGCGTTGTCGCTATCGATACGAGCGCCGACATCGGCACGGACATCGACAGCATGCTCTCGGGCATGGAGATGTCGTTTACCGGACGGATCGACGTCGAGACGACCGGCCGTACTGAAGCGACACTCGAGACATCCGGACTCTCGAGTGCCGACGAGACCGTAACCGTCTCGCTGTAGCCGACGCTTATACTGCCGGACGTCCGTCGTAAATCGCCGCCCCGGGGGTGGCGATCATCCAGTTCCGTCCGATAGTATTACCCAACCTCCTCGAAGCCGTAGGCCACATCGACGGAGGCGGTGACACTCACCGGCCCCGACTCGATTTCGGTGCTCCGCCCTGGGGCCGCGTCGTCTTCGGCCACCTCCATTTCTGGTTCGGGTGTCTCAGCTGTCGCTGCCTGTACGTCGACGTTTCGCGTCGACACCGACTGCGTGCCGGTGATCGATACGCCCCGATTCTCCGCGATAAACTGTGCTTCCTCGTCGGCATTTGCGAGTGCCTCCTCGAGGGCCTGATCGCGCAACTGAGCGCGGGTTTCGTCGGTCAGCCCGAAGTTTATTCGGCCGACGTCGTCTGCGCCGGCGGCGGTCACTTCGCTGATTACCTCGCCAACGCTGTCGACGTCGTCGACGACGATCTGATAGCTGTGGCTTCCCTGGTAACCGCTTTCGTTCCGTCGTGAGCGGACGTTGAACCGGCCCGACTCGATATCGTCATCTGGAATCCCAAGTTCCTCGAAGGTCTCGGTTATCTCCGCTGCCTGTTCGGCCAGTTCGGTCTCGACAGCCTCGGGACTCTCACCGGTCGCCTCCAGACCAACGCGCATACGCGCCTCGTCGGGTTCGGCTTCGACCTCGCCGTTTGCGCTCACCTCGATCGTTCGGTCCGTCGTCTCTGAGACCCCTCCATGAACGCCGGTCTCAGCTAGGTCGTCTTCCTGTGCACTACCTGTACAGCCGGCAACCGCCGCGACCGTACCGGTTGCAGCGGCCGTGATGAACGTTCGTCTGTCCATACTCGAGGATCTAGGGGAAATAAAAAAGCAATTTGCCAAGGTAAAACGCTGTTTTCAGTGTCGTCGAATCTGGCCACTCGAATCTATGCGGCCGCGCGAAACCGATTGACAGTACTCCGTATTAGATACACCTGGGCCGAAAATAGCTATGTTGGCACGGCTTATATTGCGGGCAATCCCGGCCGACACACTCACGTGAGATGGCGAACGGATCGGCAAGCCAATAGTGTAAGTTGTCGTCTATGGTCTGAACGTGTCTGCAAACAAGATTGCATCCGACTCGGTATGTACAATTACAATCTCGAGTTCGTCAGCTTCTGGTCCTGTTCTTTCCTCCTCACGGAAGTCAGCGTCTTCCACCGCTATCCGGAACTGGATCGTATCACTTACTTCCCAAACGTTCGAATCCTCAACGACGATTATCTTGTCAGCTTCTGATCCGAAACTATCTCCTCTTTGATCAATCAGGTCTTCGTTCCCTTCAATATTACTATCAGCTACAGATCGGTCTTGGCTCCCATCACCGGGAAGATTAACAAGTCGAGCCTCAGTATCTAACTCCGGCCCCGACGCTTGGACAATAATTTCTATTTCTTCGACATCGACACTGTCACCTGCTTCGTGTGTGATTTGGACGAGTTGTTCGTCATCTTCTCCGCCAGGAATGAATTCACCTGTCGATTCAGCAACATTAGGTGCTGGCTCAGTAAGACTTGTCTCGAAGCTAAAAGTGAATATACCTACACTTATAAACAATAAGATAGCAACGGCTACCATTAACATAACTGCTGTAACTGACGAATCACACCGGTTGTCTATAGTCAGATTACTGTGTTTCCGTTTCACTTTTCGATTTCACCCTATCATATCGACTAAATTAATATAAATATTATGAATTATTGTTGGTTTCTCTATAGGTTCGGATGTTCCGCGTTCGGGTACTATGTCAGGTGACAGTTCGACCCTCACCGTTTTCCGCTCGAGTCCGCGGTGCCCACGGCTCCGTTCGTATGTCGCGGTTTGCTGACTCCGTTCGCTTGCAGTGTTAGTCGTGTCTGAAACTGCGCTGGCCTGTAAACGCCATCGCCATCCCGTGTTTGTTCGCCGCTTCGATCACGTCGTCGTCGTTGACCGACCCTCCGGGCTGGACGACCGCTTCGATGCCTGCCGTCGCGGCCTCTTCGATCCCATCCGGGAACGGGAAGAAGGCATCCGACGCCATCACCGCACCCTCGGCGTCTTTGCCCTCTGCATGTTCGTCTGCCTTCATCGCCGCCAGCCGAACTGCATCGACCCGAGAGACTTGCCCCATACCGATGCCAACCGTCTCCGTTCCCTTCGCAAAGAGAATTCCGTTCGACTTGACATGCTTTAGTGTCTGCCAGGCGAAAACCATCGACTCGAGTTCTGTCTCGCTTGGCTCGCGGTCGGTGACGACCTCGAGGTCGTCGACCGAAATCGATTGCAGATCGCGTTCCTGGACGAGTCGACCGCCGACGATTGGCTTTTCGGTGAATCGATCGGTTCGCTCACCCAGTTCACCGACATCGAGCACACGGAGGTTCTTTTTCTCACAGAGTACCTCGAGGGCCGCTTCCGTGTAGCCGGGGGCGACGACGACTTCCTTGAACGAGTCGACGATCAGTTCGGCCGTCTCGGCGTCACACTCGCGGTTCAGCGAGACGATGCCGCCGAAGGCACTCATCGGATCCGTCGAGAGGGCCTTCTCGTAAGCTTGAGCGAGGGTGTCGGCAGTCGCACACCCTGCGGGGTTGGTGTGTTTGATCACCGCGGCGGCGGGCGCGTCGAACTCCTTGATCAGGTTGAGTGCGCCATCGGCATCGTTGTAGTTGTTGTAGCTTAGGGCCTTCGCGCCTTCATTTAGCTGGTCGGCGTGGACGACGCTTGCCTCCTTGCAGGTGTAATCGGCGTAGACTGCGGCGTCTTGGTGTGGGTTCTCGCCGTACCGGAGGGTATCGAGTCGGTCACTCGAGACGAGTCGCCGGCCGGGAAGTCCGCCATGGTCGGCGTCCTCGACGCTCGCGACATCGGTATCGACAGCAACGTCGCCGGCCTCGAGGTCGACATCGACGGCCCCCTCGGCAAACCACTTGATAGCACGGGGATACGCGCGGAATTCACCCTCGTAAAGAACGCGTTCTTTCAGAGAGTCGGCGTCGTCACCATCGTAAATCGGAACCGGTTCCTGGGTGACGATTGGGCCGCCGTCGACGTCCGCCTCGATGACGTTCCCGTCTTCGTCGGTCGCGTCGGTGACGACGTGGACCGTACAACCGGTGACCGAAACCCCTGCCTCGAGTGCATCGCCCCAGGCGTCCATCCCCGGGAACGCAGGTAACAGGGAGGGATGGACGTTCAGCGTCGTTGGCGCGTCCGAGAGGAACGTATCCGAGAGAATTCGCATGTAGCCATCCAGACAGAC
>LKMM01000031.1 GCA_001563885.1 Natrialbaceae archaeon B1-Br10_E2g27 | reverse complement strand
GGGCTCGCAGGGAGTCCGTCGCCGATAGCCGGATCGTTGTACGCCCGAGGTGCGAGGTCGTTCGGCCCATCGGGATACCACAGCGAGGCGAGTACTTGGAGTTGGCCGCGGCCAACGCCAAGTTCGAACTGGCCACCACCGTACATCCGGATGTCGCGTTCGAGACAGTACTCGACCGTCTCGATGAGAGACTCGAGTGAGCCAAACCGAGAGGGTTTGATGTTGAGCCACTCAGGCTCCCAGGGTACGGCCTCGAGGTCCTCGATGCCGTGGATCGGTGCGTCCCAGGAGACGCGCTCGCGCACGTCGGGATCATCGAACAGCGGCTCGGTCTCTGTGGTAAGTGCCGGATCCTCGAGGACGGCCTCCGGAAACGCCTCGATAACTCGTTCGTAGAGCTCCGGATCGGCGGGAACGTCGACGTCGGTTCCCTCGTATTGGCCTTTGAGATCGAGGATCGTGATCGACTCGCGGCCGACGCTGTCGACGACCGCCGAGATGACTTCCTCGTCCCACTCCGGCGTCGGATCCAATTTAAACTCGATGTCCGGCACCTGCTCGCGAAGCTCCTCGAGTCGGTCGGTCGTCGGCGGATCGCCCAGGCGGGTGCTTGCGACGAACCGAACTGGTTCGGGCGAGCGCTCGAGGCGACTCGACAGATCCGTCCCCGCTTGTCGAAAGGCGAGATCGAGTGCGGCACTCTCGAGAGCCCACCTGCGGTAGTTTCGGAAATCCTCACGCCCGTGTAGACCGGCCGGAAAGAGATCGATGTCCTCGAGCATCGCCGAAAACGACTCGAGGGTGTACTCACCCGACAGTTCCGGCAAGCCGGTGTCTGCTAAGGCGTCGTGGTCGGCCGTCTCGTAGGTGACGTCCTCGCCGACACCGTGACATGGCTCACCGTCAGCACCCGGCCCGGTGAGCGTGATCTCAGTCGAAACGCGCCTAAACCCACTCGAGGTCTCCCGTTCGAGTCGCTCGAGGGAGACAGCGTCGATCGTACAGGACAGCGAGGTGAGTCGGTCGATCGCCGGCGAGTCGAAGTCAACCATCGAGTATACCGACATCTCGGCCATCCAAAACCGTTTGGCTGCCGGTGGCTCGACCGAGGCCGTAGCCAACCCGGCCCCGCGGCCGCTCGTGCAAACGACTATGGCTTCGAGTGGCCTACCGAATTCAACCTAAGATCAGATGAGCGAACACGATACAACCCACGTAGATGTCGTCGTCGTCGGTGCCGGGCTGGCCGATCTAACGGCCGCTCGAACTCTCGCTCAAAAGGGCTACGATGTCGCCGACCTCGAGGTACTTTTGGGCCCGAAGGCCACATCGCCAAGGGAGTACGTCGATCATGCGTGGTCGAGCGATCGGTGGTCTCGTGGCGGCTATTCGGGCATTATTCCACCAGGAACGCTCACCGCTGTCGGGGCTGAACTCCGGGAGCCAGTCGGCCGACTCCACTGGGCCGGCACGGAAACTGCCCACCAGTGGCCGGGATATATGGAAGGTGCAGTCGCCTCAGGACACAGAGTCACAACGGAGATTCGTGACTGACTTGAGGCGTAGTCTCTCCTGTTTGCGCTTTCCTCCCACGAAAGCTCACTCCTCTCTGCGGCGCTGGCGGAGGTTTTGACGCGTAAACTGCGGTTTCGCCCGCAGGCCGCGACGACGCCGACGGAAGGAAAGATACAACAACAGGATGAGCACGCCCGAGAGCGTCCCCGAGACGATAACTGCCAGATCGAGCCCGCGGAAGGCATAGATGATGGCCGTCGAGACGAGCCCCACCGAGAGCAACAGTCCGTAAATAATGCGTTTTGCGAGTCGATCGAAGATTCGGCCCGGGTCGTTGACCTCGACCGTGATCGTCGTCGCCTCCCGATCTAAATTGTCGAGGGCACGCTCGAGTTTCGGGGGAACCTCAATCAACGATTCTGAGGTCTGACGGATCTGTTCACCTGAGGCCGAAATGTACTTGCGAACCGACTCCTCGCGGTAGCCCTGTTCGGTGAGGTAGGTCGTCGCCGTTGCAATAAAGTCGAAATCGGGATCGAGCGTCACACAGACGCCCTCGACGACGGTCGCAACCCGAAGGACGAGGGCTAGATTCTTCGGCAGCCGGAAGGGAAACTCGTAGATCGAGTCTTCGATCTGGCCGATAATCTGCTGGACGCGGTACTGTTCGATATCATCGCCGCGGGCGTCGGCGATAGCCAGTTCAAGCACCTCGGCCATCACCGCCCGGTCGGCATCAGGACTGAGCGTCCCGATTTCGATCAGCGCATCGAGAATCGAATCGATGTCCTGGTTGGCGACGGCAATATAAAAATCGACGATTTTCTCCTGGACGAACGCATCGACCCGCCCGGACATGCCGAAATCATAAAAAATGATCTTCCCGTCGTCGGTCACCGCGAGATTGCCGGGATGGGGATCGGCGTGGAAGACGCCGTCGTCGATAATCATCTGTAGATACGAGCGTTGGAGGGTCTCTGCGAGTTGATTTCGGTCGATTCCCTTCTGCTCGAGTGTCTCGATATCGTTGATCTTCGTCCCCGGGACGTACTCCATCGTCAGCACACGTGGTCCCGAATAACTCTCGAGGACGTCGGGGACGCGAATCCGATCTTCCTCAGCAAAGTTCGACCGAATCTCGGTGAGCATCGTCGCTTCGCGCTCGTAGTCCATCTCCTCGCGGATCGTCTTGTCGAACTCGTCGGCCAAATTCTCGAGTGAGAACGCCCGACCCTCGCCGACGAACCGAAGCAAGATCGGCAACGACCAGCGGATCACCCGCAAGTCGGTTTCGACGAGTGACTGAACGTTCGGTCGCCTGACCTTTACCGCGACTGGGTCGCCGTCGACGCGTGCCCGGTAGACTTGCCCCAGACTCGCGCCGCTTATCGCGTCGGTCTCGAAGTCGTCGAACTGTTCGTCGACCGGCCCGATTTCGTCCTCGATGACCGTTTTTGCCGCCGACCAGTCGGCTGGCGGCACCTCGTCCTGTAATGCGGATAAGACATCGATATACGACGGCGGCAACACGTCCGGCCGGGTCGAAAGCAACTGACCGAGTTTGATAAACGTCGGCCCAAGCGTCAGCAACGACTCGAGTAACACCTCCGCACGATGGCGATGGGTCTCCGGACCGACCTGTCTCGGCCCGCCGAATACGAGAAATCGCCGCCGATCACGCGACCAGGCGATCAACAGCGGGAGAAACTGCCATGCGACCAGAACGAACCGTTTGTACGCACGTAGAGAAACCAGCCTCGGTCACCTCGGTTTCTCTCGATCGGGTTCGTCGTCTGCGTCCTCACTCCTCGCTCGAGCAGGGGGTTCGACGTCGATCGTCGTCTCCGTTGCCCGTCTCGGAACGGTGACCTCGAGAACGCCGCGTTTGACCTCGACGCTCACTGTGTCGTCGCTTGCATCCTCGGGGAGAGGTAACTCGATGTCGACGAAAAGCGGGCGGTTCTCCTCGACGTACTGGTACTCTCCGGGGAGGTCTTTCTCCCGCTGAGCGTCGACAGAAAGTCGGCCGTTCTCGACGGTGAGATCGAGTGAGTCGGCAGTGACGCCTGCGACATCGATGACGAGCAGATAGGCATCGTCACTTTCGAGCAGATCGAAAAAGACGTCGTCGGAGAGATCACCCAACGCGTCGCGGAGCGCTGACATGGCTATCGGTTCGAACGCCGATACGAAAAAGCCCGCGGTAGCGGTCAGTCGCCACGAGGTGACAGCGTCGGGTGGCCATCGACACCTCGATCGTCCCCTACGCTTTTGCCGACGGCCAACCCGGGTTCGGGTATGAAAGGGACCGACACCGAACGCACAGAGGCTGGGTTCAAGATTCGAACGCCGGTCGAAGAGGCACGCCGAATCCTTCGAACCGAACTCGAGAACCGACTGGGCGATGGGGAAGCCGGCCCGCTGGTCGAAACGGAGACGCTCGAGGTCGAACGCGCCGACGCCAGGGTGCTCGCCGCCCCCATCGCATCGGCGCGAGACGTCCCGCACTACCGACGGGCGGCGATGGACGGCTACGCTGTCAGAGCCGAGGATACCTTCGGCGCGAGCGATCGGTCGCCGTCGGTCGTCCACATTGCCGACGGAACCGGCACGGACGCAACCGTCAGGCCGGGAACCGCCGCTCGCGTCCACACCGGCAGCGCCCTCCCCGAGGGGGCCGACGCCGTCGTCATGATCGAACACGTCACCGAACTCGGGGGCGAACTCGAGGTCGAAGATGCCGTCGCCGAAGGCGAAAATGTCGCTCCCGTCGGCGAGGACGTCTCGGATGGCCAGTCGCTGTACGAGGCAGGCCACCGACTCCGGCCGTCAGATCTCGGCTTGCTTCGATCGGCCGGCTACGCTCGAGTACCCGTCGCCCGCCAACCGACTGTGGGTGTGATCCCCACAGGTGAGGAACTCGTCAGCCACGAACCGGGGCCGGGGGAGGTGATCGAGACGAACGGACTCACCGTCTCGCGGATGGTCGGGCGCTGGGGAGCGAAAGCAACCTACCGCGAAATCGTCACCGACGATCCCGACTCGCTACGGGTGGCCATCCAGCGCGATCTCACGAAAGACGTCGTCGTCACCACCGGCGGCTCCTCGGTTGGAAAGCGGGACCTCTTACCGGAGGTGATCGATGAGTTAGGCGAGGTGCTCGTCCACGGGGTCGGGCTGAAACCCGGCCACCCCGTCTGTCTCGGCATCGTCGAGGAGACGCCGGTCCTCGCGCTGCCGGGTTATCCCGTCGCCTGTATCGTCAACGCCGTCCAGTTTCTGCGCCCGGTCTTGTGCTGGCTCGAGGGTACCACCCCCGACCTTCATCCGACCACCCAGGCCGTCCTCGAGCGCAAGATCCCGAGCGAACCCGGTACGCGGACGTTCGCACGGGTTCAACTCGAGGAACGTGACGCGGACGATGTCGGCGATGGAGAACCGACCCGCCGGGCGATTCCGACCCGGGCGAGTGGTGCAGGCGTCCTCTCGAGTGTCGCCCTCGCGGATGGCTGGGTCGTCGTCGACGACGACCGCGAAGGGATTCCGGCGGGGGAGACGGTCGCCGTCGAAAACTGGGAGCCACACGTCTGAGACGGACTGCTCGAGGGGCCGACGCCACAGTCGATCACTCGAACTGGGCGGTGTCGCCACGCCGGTAGCGGTCGAGGCGGCGGTAGCCGTGGACGGTCGCACCGTCGTCGAGTTCGATCTCATAGCGGCCGATGATGTCCTGGGTGTCGGGGACGGATCGGCGTTCGATCACCTCGACGATCGCCCGCCAGCCGTCGTCGGTGGGGACGATTTCGCTGACGGCGTCAAACTCCCGGCCGATGAGTTGGCCGGCGGTCGATTGGACCGTCTGGCGGACGGCGAGGACGCCCGCGATTTCCTCGTCGGCCTCGACGTCGTCGGTGTCGACGCTCTCGGGATCGGTCTTCTCTTCGGCCGTCATCTCGGCGGTTCCGAGTTCGTGGCTGCGGGTCTCCGTCTCCTCGCTTGCCTGCTGGTCGTCGGGTTCGGTCTCTCGTTCGTCGTCCTGTTCTCCCTCGACTGTCTCACTTTCGCTCACGGTTTGATCACTCTCGTCGTGTTGGAAACAGAAGCCGTCCTCGGTTGCCGGTCTCGAGCAGCGCTTGCCCTCCTCGGTGAGGGCCTGACACCGCTCGGTCGACTCGTTGGTTTCGGCTTCGGCCATGGATTTACATCGTTTCGCCGATCCTCGCTCTGAGGTCTGTCAGCTCGAGGCCGTCTATCTCTTCGCCGGCGACTTTCGGCGCGAGGACGTCGGTAAAGACCTCGGCGAGCAACGCATCGTCGACCCCGCTACCGTCACTGTCGAAGACGGCGAGCCCTTTGGCTGCCGTAATCGCCGCTCGAGTACCGACGACGACCTCGAGGTCCTCACGAAGCTCCCGGGTCGTCTCGACGACCGTCCCGATCGATTCGTCAGAGAGATCTGTGTGAGCGCGGACGATCTCACGTTCGGTTTCGGCGTCGTAGTATTCGATGTGAACGCCGACGAACCGATCGAGTAAGGCGTCTTGCTGGCGGTGGACGCCGGCGTACTCGGCGTCGTTCGAGGTGACGATCGCCCGGAACTCGGGGTGGACCTCGATCGATCGGTCCTCGCCGCGTTTGCCGGGTCGCTCTAAGACCCCTTCCTCGAACACTGACAACAAGACGTTGTGTGCCGAGGGGTCGCTGCGGGAGAACTCGTTGTAGACGAGTGTCGCGCCCTCTCGGACAGCGACGGAGAGGGGGTTGTCGACCCAGCGTTCGCGGACGATTTCGGTCTGTTTGCTGACGCCGCTTACGAATCGGTCGTCTTCTTTGTAGCGTTCGCCGCCGGCATGATCGCCAACGAGTGCTGCGGTGTCGACTGACTCGTCGCCGTTGAGCCAGACGACCGGTCGGCCGCGGGCAGCGGCCGCCGATAGCGCGAGTGCGGTCTTGCCACAGCCCGTCGGTCCAATCAGATGGACTGGCTGGTCGGCCTCGAGCCAGCCCGTAATCCGCCCGCGAAGGGCCGAGACGGCATCGGTCTCGACGAACGGCTCCGGGACGACCTCCTCGGGATCGACGAGCGGGCTGTCGCCGTTTCGCTCGCCCGCCGCCGCGGCTTTTCGTGCCAGTTCTTTTTTCCCTCGCCGGCCGCGTTTTTGCTCGCGGTCGGTTCGGATCTTGCGGCCTCGAACCGTGCGCTCGCGCGAACTGTCGTCGACCATCTCACTCCGCAGATTGTGGCGACGATTCGGGTCGTCGTTCGACCTCGAGTTCCTCGAGTGCCTCGAGTTCGCCCTCTGCGGTGGCTTGCTCAATTTTTGCGATCTCCTCGGCGTAGTGTAAGAAGGTGTCGACGCTTGCGACGACGACACGCGCTTCGATCGTCAGCAGTTCGATTCCGACCACGGAGACGCGTACCCAGAGGTCGATGACGACACCCTTGTCGAGGATGCGGTCCAGTACCTCCGCTAAACTTGAGGAGTCGGGCCGCCGTTGTGGTTGTGCCATGCCGTCTGGGCGTTCACGACGACCTCGTAATTCGGCTGGCGCTGCGATTGCAAGCACCACCATAACCCCGAGCGCGCTCGAACGGCCGTCACGAGTTCCCCACCTCGCTATGATACCAGTTCGTCCCAGCCACCTCGTCTCTCGGAGCGTGACCTGCCCGTGAGCAACCGATACGTCTACGGGATCACCGACGGCGATCCGATCGAGTTCGAAGCCGACGCCGTCCGCGGCGGCGAGTACGTCTACACGGTCACACACCGCCGTCTGGGAGCGGTCGTCTCCGACGTCGACACCACCGAACTCGAGGAGACCGACGAGGACGCACAACGCCACGACGAGGTCCTCCGGGAGATCATGGACCGTACCGACGGCCGCGGGGTCGTCCCGATGCGCTTCGGGATGGCCTTCGAGAGCGACCGCACCCTGAAGAACGTCCTCCGCGGGGCCAGACCTGCCTTCCGCCGGGCATTAAACGACGTCGAGGGACGGATCGAACTCGGGCTCAAAGTGGTCCGTGAGGCCGACACGGACGTCGACACCGAGGCCATCGAGACGGCCGTTGCCGACGCCGTAGAGCCGATCGCCGACCAGTCAGTGCCGAACGGACTGTTCAGCGACCGACTCGTCCTCAATCGGTCGTATCTGGTCGACCGCGACGACCGCGAGCGTTTCGACGAGGCCGTCGCGGCCCTCGAGGACGAACACGAAGCACTCACCTTCCGCTACACCGGCCCGTTCGCACCGTACAGTTTCGTCGACGTCGAAATCGGGGCTGGTCGGTGATGTTCATCCTCGACGATCTGCTGTTGCGGCCGTTCGTTGGCATCGTCGACGCCTTACACACGATGGCGCTCGACGAACTGTACGACATCGAGGCCATCCAGGACGATCTCAAGGAAAATCAGTTGCTGTACGAACTCGGCGAACGCTCCGAATCGGAGTACCGAACGCAGAAAGACGAACTCGAGGCCGAACTCGAGATCGCCCGCGAGGTCCACGAGCGGCTCACGAGCGGCCGTATCGAGGTGAAACGCTAATGTCCGAGGATCCACCCGAACCGGACGACGGACGAGACGAACCGGAAGACAACAATCCCGAATCAGACGATGACCACTGGCTCTCGAGTTTGTTCTCCGCACTCGAGGCCCTCGAGGACGGCTCCCTTACTGGCCGTCGGGACGACGGGCGAAAGACGATGGATTACAATATCTCAATCGGGTCGGGCGAGGACGTCCTCGAGGACAACCGACCAAGATTCCGTCGGTACCGCTCGGCGGACACCGCCTCGTCTCACCGCGTGACGACCCGTCGTCACGACGACGAACTGCTGGTGATCGCCGACGTCGCTGGCAGCGACCCCGAGGACGTGACCGTCGGCTTCGACGACTCACACCTCGTCGTTGGCCTCTCGAGTCGCGAACTCGAGCGAGTCGACGTTCCCTGGGACAACCGATCGGCTCGGGCAACGATCAACAACGGCGTACTCACCGTTCGAGTACAGAACTCGGCCGACGGCGACGAGGACAACGTGGAGGGTACCGATGGCTGAGCAGGAACTCGAGGGCCTGCTCGCGGAGGCCGAAGACTGCCTCGAGAACGTCGAGGACTGTTTAGGTGGCGTCGACGACGTGGCCACGCTGGATGAGGAGACACTCGAGTCGGTGCTCGGTGACGTCGAGACGTTAGCGCGAGTGGCGACGGCACTCGAGGAGTTACTCGAGACGATCGATTTCGCAACCTTCCCCGAGGCAATCGACGGCGAGGACGCCCTCGATGCGCTCGAGGTCGGCGACCTTCCCGACGCGCTAGACGATGAGGAGACCGGCGTGACCGACGCCGTCGACCTCACGCAACTGGTCCGGGCGGTCGACCTGCTCGAGGCCTGGGACGCAACTGCGTTAGGATCGATCTGGGAGCAGTCTCGGAAACTCGAGGGGGCAGTCGACGACCTCGCCGATACCGGCGAGGAGACCGAACTGGTCGGCGAGGACGGACTCGTTGGCGGCGAAGACGGCCTCCTCGAGGATGTCGACCTCACAGACGCACTCGGCGACATCGACGTCATGGACGACCCCGAAGCCTACCAGGTTGCAATCCAGCAACAGGCCATGCGCGGGATCGATGCCTTCCGGGAGGCTATACTCGAGACCCACGTAAAATTCGATCGTCTTTATGAGTTCAACCGCGAGAAGATGCGCCGCCAGGATACGAGTGCGAACTCGAGAAATCCAACGGCAGCGTCGACGATGCCGACCGAACAGGCCGCACTAGGAAGCGTCGTCAACCACTCGACGGTCCCCCAGGAGGTTCGGCTGTCGACGGCCCCGAGCCGAAAGCGCATCTACGGCCCGCGATTCGAGCGCGAACGCCAGAAACGGAGATCCGACAATGATTGAGCAACATCCACAGCCGACCAACCGACTCGAGGAACCGACACCGACCGCCCTGAGTTCGACGTTCGGACCGTCCCGTTGGGACCCCGAGACTCGAGGTGATCGCCGTGGTGCATGATTTCCAGCCGAGTCGACAGAAGACCGACCTCGCGGAGGTCGTCGAAATGTTGCTCGACAAAGGTATCGTCATCAACGCCGACATCGCGGTCTCGATCGGCGATACGCAACTGCTCGGCGTGCAGGTCCGGGCGGCGATCGCTTCCTTCGAAACGGCCGCAAAGTACGGCCTCGAGTTCCCCGAAGGAACGGATATGCGCCGGGTTGCAGAAGCTGTCGGCGAACCCGAACTCGCCGAGATGGAGCGGCCAAACCCAGCGATCGATCCCACTCGAGGCGTCAACGTGACGCCTGAGGAGCGTTACGCCGACGAGTCGGCTCACGGGAGCGACGAAGAAGGGGGAAACTCAAGCGACGATAGCGAGGCGTCGGAAGCGAATTCGAGTGACGAGGAGGAGCCAGGCGAGGGGGGGTCAGTAACGTGACGACGATCGACGTCGGCGATGGTGAGGATGCCCGTCAGGGACTGTTGACGCTCGTCGTCACCATCGTCGAAATCTTACTCGGCGCACTCGAGCGCGAAGCAATCCGGCGGATGGAATCGGGCGGCCTCACGGACGAGGAGGTAGAACGCCTCGGCCAACAGCTTGCGACGATCGAGGCCGAACTCGAGCAACTCAAACGCGATGAAGGGATCGAAGACGGCGTCGATAACCTCCGGGGAGACCTCGACGGACTCGTCAACGACGCACTCGAGGGACTCCACGAGGAGGAACTCCACACCCACCGACCTGGGTACTCCGTTTTCGGAGGTGAGTCCGAGTGAGTTTTGACGACCCTAGCGAGTCGACACACATAGCGGACGGCTCGAGCGCCGAGCACCCAGACGGCGAGACCCCGGAAATAGACGAGGGTCGGTATCTGTACTGTCTTGTCTGCGCCGACGAGGACGCCGATCTCGAGCAAGTGGGCGTCGACGGCGAACCCGTTTCGCTCGTCACAGCTGATGGGATCGGAGCCGTGGTCCACCCGACCAACGAACTCTACGATTCAGCCGACATAGCCGAAATCCGCCGCTGGCTCGTCCGCCATCAGACGGTCGTCGACGCTGCCGCCGACCGGTTCGGTACCCCGATCCCCTTCCAGTTCGACACCATCCTCCGAGGCGACGACGACCGCGTCCGCGAGTGGCTCCGGACCGAACACGGAACCATCTCGAGTGCACTCGAGTCACTCACAGACCACTGGGAGTATCGCATCGAGGTGGTCGACGTCGACCCGATCAGCGACGAACGGCTAATCGAGCAAGACGACCGACTGGGAAAACTCCAGGCCCGGATCGACGACTCCGAGGACGGGACGGCCTTCCTGCTCGAGAAAAAACGCGACCACAGACTCGAGGAGGTCAGAGTCGCCCGCCGAGAGCAGATTGCAGCCGACCTCGAGGCACGGCTCGCGGAACTCGTCCGCGAGGTCCACACGCTCGAACGTTCGCCGACGGTCGGGCTCGCAGACGACGTGACCGACGGTGGCGCAGACGGCGGCGAGACCTACTGTCGGCTCACCGTCCTCGCACACGCAGACGACGAGGGTGCGGTCGGTTCGGTCCTTGATCAGGTCGCGGCGACCGACGGCCTCGAGGTCAGGTTTACCGGTCCGTGGCCACCGTATACGTTCGCGCCGGAACTCGGGGGCGACCGCTCGAGTGAGGAATCGTCGGGGGGTGTCGACGACCAACCCGGAGGGAGGGTTCCATGAGACCCCGAAAGGACGACGAGGTACTGGTCGACGTCCTCGACGTGTTGCTCAGAGACGGCGCAATCGTGCGTGCGGACGTAATCGTCTCCGTCGCGGATATCCCGTTGATCGGCATCAAACTCACCGCGGCAATCGCAGGAATGGAGACCATGACCGAGTACGGCCTCTTCGAGGAGTGGGACCTCGAGCGACGACGGTCAGCGATCACCCGTCGACAGTACGGCCGCCGGGACCCAGAGGTCGATCGCAGCGAGGCGATATCGGTCGGCAGTCACTCGAGTAACTGACCTGTTGATCGTCGCTGATACCGAACTGCGTCGACGTGTTGTGACCACTGATCGGCTCGTCGGTGCCGTTGTACGCGATGCATACGGCCCTCAAGGGAGAACACAGGAGTACGGACTCAGGCGAACTTCGGCCGTTCTTTGGTGAGCATGACCTCACCCGTGACGGTCTCTTCGTCTCGATCCTCGTCGTAGACGTATTTGCCGGTCGCCCCACAGAGCGTACACTCGTAGGTTTCAGAGATTTCGTTGATCATCTCGCCGTCTTCGAAGTAGACGCGGCTCTGGGTGATCTGGAGGAACTGCGGGGTGTCACAGTTTTCGCAGCTGATCATATCCGAGCGATAGCGACTTCCCGTTGTAGTTATCCGGCTTGTAACCGAAAGCAACGGCCGAATACGGCGATATTACGACCGCTCGAGCGCTCGGTAGCCTGTCGATGAGCGACGCTATGGGGGCCGAATAGGCGGTCTCGAACCAGTGTAATGAGCACATACTTGCTCGAGACAAACGCGACTCGCTACGGCATCTCGACCGGAATCCGGTCGCCAGTCCGTGCGGCTTCGTAGGCTGCTTCTGTCAGTGCCGTCACCCGAAGGGCATCTCGAGCCGTCGCCGGCGGTTCGGTCCCTTCGCGAACGCTCTCGACGAATGCGTCGGCTCGCGACTGTTCGCCGTGGGCGTCGACATACGGCGTGTGTGTGCTCGCATCCGATCGAATCTCGTGGACCTCACGTGAACCCCACTGGACGCCCTCGATGTAGATTGCACCCTCCTCGTCCCAGAGGTGGAGGTGTTCGCGAACTGTAGGGGCATCACCGTTGAGCGAGACCGTCCCCGTCGCGCCGTTCTCGAATCGGATATCCAGATGTGCTCGCCGGTCGACTCGCTGGTCGTCGTCATAAAAGTCCATGCTCGCGGCGACAGATTCGGGTTCCAGACCCGTCGTCCAGAGCAGCCCATCGAGGACGTGACTCCCGGTATCGTACAAAAAGCCACCACCCGAGAGGTCGGGATCGGTCCGCCAGGTCCCAGTACAGCCATCGATCCAGGCCTGTGTCATCGAGGCCGTCACCCAGTCAGGCTTGTGATCGGCAAACCGCTCTCGCGCCCGAATAAACGCCGTCTGGAGGTGGCGTTGATAGCCAACCATCAACATCGCCTGACTCCGCTCGACACGCGCTGTGAGATTCTGTGCCTGCTCCAGATCGGTCGTCAGCGGCTTATCACAGTAGACAGCAATCTCGCGGTCGAGTGCCTCACAAATCTGCTCGTAATGAAGCGTATGTGGCGTCCCGATCAACACCGCATCGAGTTCGAGTTCCGAATCGTCGAGCATCGACCGATACGCCGTGTAGCGTCTCGAGGGGCTGACCTCGAACTCGGATCCGACTTCCTCGAGGCGGTCTTCATCGAGATCACAGAGCGCGTCGACCCGCGCCTCAGCGTGGCGATGAAACTGCCCGCCGACGGTCGTCCCAATAAATCCAAGTCCGACGATTCCAACTCGTAGCGGGGAGTCGTCTTCCGAACGCTGTTCCATACCGAATGGACGACAGCGAGCGATATCCCTCTAGGGGTTCTGACGACGTACAATCAACCGATACACTCGAGTAGCCGCCGCGTTCTCTGGGGGATCCGGTGTCACCACCGACAGAGAGGGTGGCGTGCTCGAGCCGGATGCAGTCGGTCACCACTATCAAGCCGGATGCACTCGGACACAACTATCAAGCGGCAGTTACCGTGACGAACGGTCACGCTGTGTGGACGTAGCAAGTCACTATGAGTACACAGCGCGCCCCTATCAGAAGTTCGTCCTGATTACGACCGCTCAATTCATTTCATAACAAAGTCACACAGCCACATCGGTGAAAGTGCGGGGGAGTTGACCCCGCCGGGTACGCGTTCGGCTCAGACCACGACGCGCGGACCGGCCGAACCGAGTCTACGCCCGGATCGCTCGAACGTGGATTCGCCCCCGCTTCGAGTTAGCTCATGTCTCTCATTCCGTGACGGGCTCCCGCCCCCGTCCGGTTTCACCGATATCTCCTCGAGTGGCACCCCTGTGTTATTCGGTCAGGAAGTGGTCTTCTAAGAGCTCCGTCTGCTC
>LKMM01000030.1 GCA_001563885.1 Natrialbaceae archaeon B1-Br10_E2g27 | reverse complement strand
CGGTCGTCGGCTGAGATCGACTGGCCGTTTGCCATCGTCGAGTATCGTTAGCTGCCGATTGTTTCGGGCGACGGGCACCCCGTCTTTGACGACCAGGGCTCGTGGCTCCCGTGTTCGCAACACGTCGAAGGGATCTGTACAGCCGTGAACGATAAGCGAGCCTGCTGAGCCGGGAGTCAGTCCGTATTGGCGTGTGCCGACGACCTGAGCGCTTTCCTCGAGCAACATCTCCCACAGCGCCGAAACGTTGTGTCGGAGGTTCAGGTGTGCGAAGTGAACCAATGTGTGAGCAGCCGTCAACGGATCACCATCGCCGTACTGGTAGGTTGAGTCGACGATATCGTCCTGCCCGATAGCCACCGGAACGCCATGTTCACGCAGTGCGGTGATTCTGGTATGTCCGCGCCGACGAGGGAAGTCGTCGTACCGTCCCTGCAGGATGGCGTTTGACAGCGGGTTCGTTACGACGCTGATTCCAGCGTCGGCGAGGAGTTGAACGACCGCTCGCGCGTACGTGTTGGGATATGAGTGAAGTGCCGTCACGTGACTGGCCGTCGTCCGGTCGCCAATCTCCCGTTCTCTCGTCTCGACGGCGAGCACTTCGGTATATCGCGAGTTTGGATCATCCGTCTCGTCGATGTGTAAATCGAGTGGTCGATCATAGGCGTCGGCGAGGTCAACGACGTGCTGGACGTGTTCGACACCCGCCTCTCGAGTGGCCTCTCCGTGTGGGAGGCCGCCGACGACGTCGACACCGCGTTCGAGGGCCGTCTCGAGTTGGTCGGGCGTCTCGGGATCGTAGACGACCGAATCGATCGGGAACGCCACCAACTGCAGGTCGACGAGATGAGAGAGTTCCTCACGCACTTCGAGTAAGGCGTCGACGGACTCCCAGTGAGGGGCTGTGACGTCGACGTGGGAGCGAATTCGGGTGACGCCGTGTGTGACATACCACTCGATAACCCGTTTGGCCCGACGTTTGACAGCCGATTTATCGAGTTGCTCACGACACGCCTGCCACAGCTCCCATCCTTCTTCGAGCGTTCCGGTTTCGTTCGTGCCGGCGACATCGACGGTGAGAGCGCTGTCGAGATGTGTGTGTGGTTCCGAAAACGTCGGTGTGACGAGTCGACCGTCGGCATCGAACCGGTCGGCTCGATCGAACGCCGCGACCGAACCGGAGCCAGCCGCACAGATCGTCTCGATCGTACCGTCTCGGATTTCGATATCGACGCGGTCGCCGGATCGAGTTGTCCCGTTCTGGATGAGGATATCGCTCATTGACTATTCGATCGAGACCGTCACGTCGAAACTGCCCTCGTGCAGCGTTCGATCTTCGAGTTCTTTGAGCGTCTCAGCGTCGGCATCGATCGTCGCGACGTGATTTCCGGCGAGTTCACCAGCCGGGCTTTTGAAACACGTCGGGCCACAGGCGATCAACAGCTCCTGTTCGTTTCGGTACCCGGGGTAGAGCAAGACGTCCCCCCGGGAGGGATAGACTGTATGATTTTCCCGTGGAATCGCTGGGAGGTCGATCTCGTCGATGTTGATCCACGTCGCGATGCCGCTCCACCGAACGTGCATCAGCGTCGATTCCAACGGGAGAAACTCCCGCATAGCGGCGACCGATTCTGGGGCCTTCTCTTCGAACAGTTCGGCGGTGAACGTATACTCTGCAACGTCGATCGTGAGTTCGTCTGTCATTGGTTGGTGTCTCTGAGGTGTTCTTTATTCTCCTGTGAGGGGTTCTCTGTGTCATCTCTGGGCAGCGGGCGATCTAGGAGTCTCCCAGGGGGCGGATTGTGTGTTGGTCTCGGTTGTTCGCTCATACGGTATCAGGGGACGGCTTGATTCGGCCAACCCCATCAGCAATCTCGAGCGTCGTCCCGAAGGGTGCCGACCGCTCGGCGACCCGTTCGAGAATAGCTGTCGCCTGCTCGTCCGTCGCCAGTATCGGCGTCCCACACTGGGACCGCTCGAGTTCTTGTTGGAGTGTGACCGGATGGAGTTCGATTGCGACCTGTTCGATCTCGGCGTCGAACGTACACACTGGAACGACGGTTATCCAGCACTCGGGGTTCGCGCGATCACTCATCAGTTCGCCGGTCGAATCGTGATTCCGCGCGTCAAACGCTTGTGATGGTTTTGTGAACTCCTCGAGTCCGTATCGGCGATAGTTTTCAGCTGGGAGCCGATCGATGGTCTCATCTTGGAGGATGAAGTTGCCGAGCGAGTAGAATATCGGGGCTCCGTTATACCGTTCGACGCCTCGAAGAACGTGCGGGCCAGTTCCGATAACTGCATTTGCACCTGCGTCGACGGCTGTATGGGCAACCTCACGGAGGAAAGTCGGCGTCTCGGTCGTATTCTGTCGACCGTCGACGCCCTGGTGGCTATGAACTGTCACGATAACCCAGTCGGCCGTATTGTGTGCCTCCTCGATCCATTCACACACCGCCGTCTGGTCGGAACGGTCTATTTGGTAGCTGATTCCACCCGTCTCCGCGATTTCGAATTTCATATCTCCGAAGTGGAGATATTCGTCGCTATCCCAGTCGTGGTTTATGTATAGTCCACGGTCAAGCCACGACTGCATCTGTTCGTCGAAGCCAACCGCGTTGCGTATCTCGAGGAACTGTTCACGGTAGCGCTCTGGGAGCTGGTAGACTGTTTCGACTGCAAGTGGGTTGACTCCTGGACGACCGCCAACTGCCTGAGTTGTTTGGCCGGCTCGACTCCCCGAGGTAATAGACGTACAGACGCTAACGAGTGCAACACGTCCTGCTGGTGTTTCCAGATACGTCGGTCGACGGGCGTCATACAGGTTGTATCCTAGACCCCCGACAGGCAGATTTCGTTCGGCAAATGCCTCGAGTGTTTGCTCGATACCACGGTGACCGTAGTCGAACGCGTGGTTCGTCGCGGCCGAGAATAGATCACAGCCCATCGCAGTGAGTTCATCGAGGACAGCTGGTGGAGAGCGCATATACGTGCCGCCACAGTGTGATGATGGGGACGCGCTGTCTCCGGGGACCAGTGTTTCGAAGTTCGTAACCGTTGCATCAGCCTCCCGGAGGATCTCGAGCAAGGTATCGAACTCGGTGGCGATTCCTTCGGAAGGAAGCAGCCGGCGAGAAATGATTGCGTCACCGGTCGCCGCCAGCGTGAACGTCGGTTTGAGGTGTGTTGGACTCGACATTGTTACTCACCCGCAAGCCGCGTCAGCGCGCCAGTCAGGAGTCGGATACCGTCTGTACAATCGTCCCAGTCGGTCCACTCTAACGGCGAGTGAGAGCGGCCGTCCCGTGACGGGACGAACAACATTCCAGCGTCGGTTACCGAGGCAACCAGCATCGCATCGTGACCCGCTCCTGAATGGATCGACCTGGAGCCGATTCCGGCTTCTCCAGCGGCTTCGGCGAACGCATCCTGACAGCTGTCCGCCATCGGGACCGGGTCGACCGTATAAAGTCGGTCGAGAACGGTTTCGACGCCACGTTCGGCCTCGAGTGCCTCGAGTTTCGTTTCGATAGCCTCAAGGATCCGTTCGATCGGCTCGAGTGCCGTATCCCGGATATCGACGGTGAACCTGGCGCGACCGGGGATGACGTTGATCGCCCCCGGTTCGGCCTCGAGTTTACCAACAGTTGCGACCGTCGTGCCCCGTTCGGTATCGATCCGTCGGGCGAGTGCCTCGATACCACTGACGAGCGTCGCCGTCGCCGCCAGTGCATCGGTTCGCTCGTCCATTCCGGTCACGCCAGCGTGATCGGTCTCGCCAGTGATCTCGATACGACATCTTGTCTGGCCGGAGATACCCGTCACGATACCGGCCGGAACCCCGGCCCGTTCGAGGCGAGTTCCCTGTTCGACGTGAACCTCGAGCATCGCCTCCCACGCTCGGGCGTCGAGGACACCGTCTCCGGCGAAGCCGATGCGCTCGAGACCCTCACGCATTGTTTCGCCAGTGTCGTCGGTCAACGCCAGTGCTTCCTCCGGTGTCATCGAACCGGTTGCGACGGCAGACCCGATCAGGCTATCGCCAAATTTGTGGCCTTCTTCGTCGGTAAAGGAGACCACCTCGATCGGCCGTGCCAGTTCACACCCCGACGCGTCGATCGCTCGCACGGCCTCTAAGGCACCGTAGACGCCGAGTGGGCCATCGAAGATCCCACCTCGAGGGACGGAATCGAGATGGCTGCCGGAGGCGACGGCCGGTGCCATCGGATCGGCTCCGGGTGGGACGTACCGGCCGACGATGTTGCCGACCCGGTCGACACGTACGTCGAGGCCCGCAGCCTCGAGTCGGTCGACGAACCGTTCTCGGCAGCGACGGTCGGCCTCCGTTCCGGGGAGAACTGTCCGCCCTCGTCCCTCCTCGACGTCGAGTGCACCGAACTCCGCGTTCGCCTCGAGGTCCGCTCTGAGTCGGTCGCCATCGACGGCGTCTACCGCCTGCTCGATCATGCAATCTCCTCCGATTCCCAGTCGGGACAAGCCCGCTCGAGAAACTGCCCGTAGCCGGGTTCAGCGACGAGTTCGCCATCCTCGGCAACGAGGGTGCCTCTGACGTAGGTCTGGGTGACGTTTCCGGTTACCTCACGGCCCTCGTAGATGCTGAAATCAGCCTTCGAAGCGTTCGAATCCGCGCTGATCGTCCACTGTTCGTCCGGATCGAACACGACGAGGTCGGCGTCGAACCCAGGGGCGATACGGCCTTTCGATTCGAGGCCAAACGTCCGTGCCGGGGCGTCGCTCATCACACGCGCGAGGAACGGATACGAGAACCCACGTTCGTTGACCGCAACGTCGTGGACGATTGGGAGTGCCGTCTGTAGACTGTTGGCACCGTATGGGCCGTCCCACCAGGCACCACGCGTTTTCGCCTCTCGGGTGTTTGCGACGTGGTCGCTCCCGATCACCGAAAGCGTTCCCGACTCGAGGTGCTCGAAGAGGGCAGCCTGATCACGTTCCGTTCGCAACGGGGGCGCAATCACGGGCAACTGTCCGAGGTCGTCGTGTATAGCCTCGGTCAGCGCCAGATAATGCGGGCAGGTCTCCGCCCGTATCGTCGGCTCGTCGGTATACCGGGCGAGTGCTTCGACGGCTGCCTCGCACGTGGTGTGGACACCGTAGTACTGGACACCGTGTTCGAGTGCGAGACGGGCAACGGCATCGGCCGCCAGCGCCTCGGCGTAATCCGGTCGAGCCGACGGGTAGGCCGTTGGCGCACGTTTCCCTGTGGCAATCGCCGCCTCGGTCTTTCGCGTACAGATCGAGTCGTCTTCCGTATGAACTGCAACGACAAGCCCGTGGTCGCTTGCCTGCTCGAGTGCCTCATTGATGAACCCGTAAGAGACGCCACAGTCGTAGGTCGTAAACAGCTTGATAGAACTGACGCCAGCATCTGGAAGCAGTGGGAACTCCGCTATGGTCGCTTCGGTTTGCTGGGTTACGACGGCGTGGACACCGTAATCGATGTAGGACTGCTGACCGAGTTCACGGTGGCGTTCGACGCCATCGAGCAGTGATCCTGGCTCCTCCCAGTCTGAATCCGGACCGACCCACGGTTGCCATGCGAAGTTGACGACGGACGTAACACCACCCAGTGCGGCGGCAGCCGAAGCCGTCTCGTAGCTATCGATCGTGTTGTAGTCAGCAATGTGGACGTGTGGATCGATGATACCAGGAAGCACGACCTTCCCGCTGACGTCTTCGACCGTTTCGGCCTCGACGTCGGCGTCGGCCTCGACGATTCCTGCAATATGTTCGCCGTCGATAAGTACGTCGGCGGCAGCCGTCCCGTCGGAAAACACCACTGTTCCGCCGGCGAGTCTGGTATCGACGCTCATACAGCCACCCGCCGCGCTGTGTCGGTTATTCCTCCGTCTAGTGCTTTGGCAAGCCTGAACTGATGGGTCGAACCAGTCGTCGGGTGTCGGTTCGACCCATCAGTCGACGCTTGGCGGAGTACTAGGCGCTCATACTGCCGGACGTAAGTCGTGAATCGCCGCCACGGGGTGGCGAGAATCTTCATACAGTTCCGTCCGATAGTATCAGTCATTGGTTTTGACCCCCTTGAGATACGCATCGCGAATTTCGGGCCGATCTAAGACAGTCGAAGCATCGTCGTCGAACTTCGTGCGCCCGTTTTCGAAGACATACACGTGATCGGCGTACTGGACACCGGTTTTGACGTTCTGTTCGACCATCAACACCGTCACGCCCAGTTCGTTGATCGCCTGAATTTTCTCGAATATCGTATCGATGATCTTCGGTGCCAGCCCGGCGGTCGGCTCATCGAGCAACAAAAGCGACGGATCTAACATCAACCCACGACCGAGCTCGACCATCTGTTGCTGGCCGCCGCTTAACGTGCCAGCCTTCTGTGATTGCTTTTCTTCGAGGATCGGAAAGATCTCGAAGATCTCCGCTACCTTTTCGTCGACGGGATAGGCCTTGTCGGCGACGTACGCGCCCAGTTCGAGGTTCTCACGGACGGTCATCTTGGGAAACGACGCGTTTCGCTGAAGGACATAGGACAGTCCCTTGTTTATCAACTCCCGCTGTGAAGCTCCGGTGATATCCGTTCCCTCGAACTCGATCGTCCCCGCTGTTGGGTTGAGCAGCCCAAAGATCGTCTTGAATAGCGTCGACTTCCCGGCCCCGTTCGGGCCGATAATACAGACGATCTGGCCTTCCTCGACGGTAAGTGACGCGCCTTTGAGGACTAAAAAGTCACCGTATCCGGATTCGACACCGTCGACGGAGAGTACTGTCGTCATTGTCCGAAGTACGCCTCCAACACGGCTTCTTTTTGTAGAACGGTCTCGGGTTCTCCTTGCTCGAGGTTCGTCCCGTTGTGCAATACGTACAGGTACTCGCTTAGACTTCGGATCATGTCCATGTCGTGTTCGATGATACAGAAGGTTGCCCCTCGATCGTTCAGATCGAGAATCGACTGTGCGATATCGTCGACCAGTCCCGGATTGACGCCTGCTGCGGGTTCGTCGAGCAAGACGATTTCCGGATCCGACAGCAGTGTTCCGGCGATATTCAGCAGTTTCTTCTGTCCGGTCGAGAGCTCTCCGGCGGGCGAACTTGCCAGTTTCTCAAGGCCAACGAATTCGAGGAGTTCGTCGGCCCGGTCGTAGACCTCCTGATCGCTCGGAGAGAGGAGCGTCTCTACCAGCCGTTCGTTTCTGTGTTCCTGGTTGATCAGCATGTTTTCTCGAACCGTCAGATCAGGGAACACTCGCGCTAGCTGGAACGTCCGTGACATACCGCTGTTGACGATGACGTCGGTCCGCTGACTCGAGATATCCGTTCCGTCGAGTTCGACCCGACCATCTGTGAGTTCGTAGACACCCATGATACAGTTAAACAGCGTCGACTTGCCGGCTCCGTTCGGACCGACGACACCGACGATTTCGCCGTCCCGAACCTCGAGGGTCGCCCCATCGAGGGCCGTGACGCCGCCGAACGATTTGGTGACGTTGTCGACGGTGAGGACGGGATCTGTCGTCCGCCGCACCGTGTCCGTCGTCTGGCCATCACTCATCGGTCTCACCGCCTTTCGGGTTGCCAAAGGTGTCTCGGAGTCTGTTGACCAGTCCATGTGGAGCGTAAATTACGACCAAGAGGAGTACGAGGCCGAAGATGACCCAGTCGACGCCGACGAGGGTTCCGGCGAACATGCCACGGGTGTATTCCCGGGTTGGCATGTAGATGAACGCACCGACGATCGGGCCAAAGACCGTCCCGAGACCACCGATAATCGGGATCAGCAGGATCTCGACGTTCCGGACCAGATCGAGCGTTTCGACCGGGCTAACGAAGTTGACATACTGGACGTACAGCCCACCGCCGACACCGACGATGAACGAACTGAGTCCCATCGCGTACATCTTGTATCTGAACACGTTGAGCCCAGCGTTGGCAGCCAGTTCCTGGTCCATGTTGATCGCTTTCAGGTAGATCCCCAGCCTCGAGTGGTGAAGCCGGTAGATCAAAAGCGTCACGAGCAGGGCAAACACCCACATCGCATAGAAGTGGATCCAGCGCGGTTCGAACACGAACGAACTGAGGCCACTCTCGACACCGGTGTATTGGAGTCCGACTGACGCCCCGATAAAGTCCCAGCGATTAAACAGGGATTCGACCGCCAGTGCTGCCGCGAGTGTCGCAAGCGCAAAGTAGTGATACCGGAGCCTGAAGGTGACACCACCGAGAATCAGGCCGGCCGCGCTCGCAAGCACCCCACCGAGTGGGATCCCGATCCACGGCGTTATGCCGTAGTAGACGAGCAACACCGCGGTGGTGTACGCTCCGACCGCAAACATTACCGCATGACCGAGAGAGATCTGTCCGGCGTATCCACCGATGACGTTCCAGCCATGGCCGAGGCCAATAAAGAGAAACGTCAGCGTCATGGTGTTCAGAAACTGCCAACTGGTGAGCCCGGTGGTGTACAACACCGGAAACAGCATGGCCGGTCCGAACACGAGGCCGAACTGGACCGCCGGCGGGAGCGACGCGAGATGTTGGTAGTACACCCGGAACCGATCTACCCCACCGACATACCGGTCTGCGACACTCATTGTCGACACCTCGAGACAACGTTACGGAGCAAGTATGAGCTACTCATGTGTGGACACCCAGTTTAGGATACCTTCGCGGCTGTAGATGAGACCGATCAACAACACGGCGAAGATGTAAAACGATCTGTACTGTGAACTGATCAGCGTGACACTCATGTTTTCGACCAAGCCGATGATGAGCCCGCCAGCGACTGCTGCAAGAACACCACCTAGTCCACCGAGCGCAACCGCCGCAAAGGCGATGATGGTCCAGATTTCGGGCGTGGTCTCCGCCTGGGTGGGATAAAACGTCGCCGCGAGCGTTCCGGCGACCGCCACTGCGGCAATCCCGATTCCCCAGGTCAACGCGAATATCCGATCGTCGTTGATGCCCAGTACACGGGCGGCTTCCCGGTCCTGTGCGGTCGCACGGATCGCTCGGCCGGTTTTCGTGTGCTTGAGCACATAATACAGCACACCGACGCCGGCGACACAGAAGACCGCCGCAACCAGCTGTGGCAGCGAGACGGCGACACCGAGGAGTTCCACTCGTCCGTCGAAGACGAACGAATCGAGCGTCCGGGTCTGAGAACCGAACGCAGCGAGCATCCCGTATCTGAGGATCAACAACAGCGCGAACGTCGCAAGGACCTGTGCGAAGATCGGGCCGTTGATAACCCGCGAGATGACCACCGTGTAGCTCAAGTAGCCGATTACGAACAGCAACACGACGTTCACCGGGAGCATCAACAGCGGATCAACCCCGAACGTATTGGAGACGAGGACGGTTGTGAACATCGCGATCAGCATGTACTCTCCGTGGGCAAAGTTGACGATATCGACGACCCCCCAGATGATCGCAAGGCCGGCGGCGACGAGCCCGTAGATCAGCCCCATCAAGATCCCAGTCACGACTGCCTGTGGAAGCAGCGATAGCGAGCTCAACATGGCTTATCGGTCGTCCCAGTCAGGTACGGGCCACGTTAACGTGTCATCCTGGGCATCTTCGAACGGCCAAACGAGTTCCATTTCGCCACCCGAATTTTGCGTGATCGAACTGATCGATTCGTCGTTGTACCCCTCGTCGTTGAACTCGACGGGGTAGGGCATCCCACCTTCCATCGGCTCGAGCGACAGCGAGTTGAAACTGTCCATCAAATCGTCGGCAGCGAGGCTATCGGCATTGTTTGCTGCGCCGACGATCGTAAACAGTTCACCCCAGCCGAGCAGACTACTTCCATCGAAGGCCGTTCCACCGTGTTCGATGGCGTACTCGTTATATTCGTCTATCTCCGGGTAAATATCGAACATGTCGTCCGCGTATTCGATCGCCGAGAAGATGTGATCGGAAAGTTCCGCATCTTCCAGGAACGACGGATCGACATAGGCCGAACCGTTGGTAAGAAACATCTCGGGGTACCAGTCTGCGGTCTGGAGGTCCTCGAGAAGAATGTTCGCGCTTCGAAGGTTCGACGCCGGCACGATGACGTCGACATCCTCCGATTGCATTTCGCCGATTTCACTCGAGAACGTCGAGACGTCGCTTTCGGAGTATGCGACCGGCCCCATCACGACATCGAAGCCGAACTCCTCGGCACGGTCTTCCATGTAGCCTGCAGCGTCCGTCCCGAACGTCGAGTCCTCGTGTAAGATCGCAATCCGCTCTAAGTCCTCGTCGTGTTCTGCGTTAAACTCCTCGAGGAACTGAAACATCGATTCGGCTTTCCGGTCGTTGTGTGGCGGCACTTGCCAGAACCAGTCGTAGCCGAGATCGGTCAGTGACGCGCTGATCGCCGTCCCGCAGACGAACGGGACACCTTCGCGGTCGGCGACACCTGCAGCCGTATCCGTAACGCCGCTGTGGTAGCTGCCACACAACACGTCGACCCCCTCGTCGAGAATCAGATTCTCAGCTTCCGACCGGCCCTGTTCTGCGTCTCCACGCGAGTCTCGCCACTCGATTTCGATCTCGACGCCGTCGTGGTTCTCGAGACCTTCGCCGTCGGTTCCAACGAGTGGACCAAGCTGTGCCCCCTCATTGACCGCCTGGACACCAGCATCCATCACGTCCTGCATCCGTTGACCGATCTCACCTGCATCACCGGACAACGGGTGGATCGCACCGATAGTAAAGGTGTCAATGTCGTCATCACCCAGACACCCCGCAAGCGCAAGTCCAGTTGCGCTCGCCCCGGTCGCCAAGAACGTTCTGCGGCCCAGGGTGGTGCTGTCTTTACTCATAGGTCCCACCAGTTTGATTCCAACAGCAGTTTCGATACGCCGATTCTCCGGTTCGATTTCGTGTTCATGAGTTCCAACACTGCTCCGATTGAGGATAGTGGTTTAAAAGTATTTCGCTAATAGGTTTACAAACAATTAGTATATTGCCCAATAGAGCAACGTTCGACCATTTCGAACCGAGATTAGTTGCGCACCGACAGAGACAGTACGGAGTGAACCTCGAGTTGCCGACTTCGAATACTGTACGTAAATCCGCACTCGACGGTAGCTACGTCACTTCGCTCGGTGATCGTTTCCTCTCAGATCGGTTCGATAGCCTGGGTATTCCCGTCTCAGGGGCGAATTTCTGGTTTCTACATGCCGAACGGCTCCGAGCCACCGATAGTTTGTCTCTGTTTGAAACTGAGCCACTATAGCACAAAGTTTGAATTTGTTCCGACGATTGGCGGTCTTTGAACCATAATCTAGCGGGAAAGAGGTTAAGTTACTTGAGTTCTTACGATTCCTCGATGTCAAACCGTGAATCAGGTTCCTCAGGAACATTAAAAACGCTCGTGACGGCCTCGAAGGTTATTCACGGACTCGTTGAACTCGACGGCGCAGGAGTCACCGAACTCGCGACACATCTCGACCTCTCGAAAAGCACCGTCTATTCGTATCTACAAACCCTCGAGGAACTCGAGTTGATCAGGAAAATCGACGTCGAGTACCAACTTTCCTACCAGTTTCTTTTGTTGGGCGAGTACGTCCGAACCAGTAGTCTCCTCTTTCAGGTAGGACACGAGGAAATCGACGCGTTAGCGAACGACCTCGGTCAGTATGCACACCTGGTCGTCGAAGAGAACGGCCGTGGAATTATTCTCCACAGTGCAAAAGGCGAAAACGCCGTCGAGTACGAATACCAGCGTACGAAACTGCACCAACGGGATCCACTTCACGTAACCGCCTCGGGCAAAGCGATCCTCGCATCACTTCCGGAATCCCGCGTCGCTGAAATAATCGACCGGCATGGATTACCGAAGTCAACCAAATACACCATTACCGAGACGTCCGAGCTGTACGACGAACTCGAGGAAATCCGAAACCGCGGCTATGCGTGCAACGATCAGGAAGAAATCGAGGGCTTCAGAGCGATTGCCGCACCGATCTGCACGACTGGTGATGAGGTTTTAGGTTCGGTTACGGTTTCGGGGCCCACAAGTGTGTTCGATGATGAGATGTTCACCGAAACGCTGCCTGCGAAAGTGACAAACACGGCAAACAACATCGAGGTGTTCATAAATATGATGAACAAGCAGCACGCGACGCCACAGAGGTAATGCAATTTTAGAAGTGTCCACATATACTGTTCAAAGCGGGAAAAGACTTAATCTATTTTAGATAGAGATGGCAGTATGGTCTACTGCACACAGCCGTACATCACAAAAACAACTACGCCCTGTAGCGAGTGTGGGGCAAAACTGGATACCATCGTGCTTAATGGGCCAGACAACATCATCGAACTCTGTAAAGCGTGTACTGATTGATATCCTCACGCGACTACCGTCGTGGGCTTTCTCCGTGACTTCGTGTGGTGGCTCTCTGGAATCTTCGAGAGATGGCTTTTGTCGGGAGGAGACGTCTTTTTGCATGTGGTATCGAATTGTGTATTTCAAAATCGTCGGCTTCGGAACAGTTTTATTTTATGAAGATGGATTATGATAATCAATATACTAGTGAATATATACTCTATCAGTGTAAACAAACACCTATGCCAGAACGATTATTACCTAGATAAATAGATAGTAGCTACCCTGGTACATGATGTATCGCGACCTCGTCCCACGGGCACAAGAAACCGTTGTTAATCTGTTGTCAGTACCGGGGTATTGTCAATAGTCCAACCAAAGTTAGCATCCACCATGGCAATTGAAACCGTCGGGTTTCACAACAGATCTTGTGCCTCCGTCGCGATTTTATCGATGAAAGTCGATAGTTCGTTCGCCGTCGGGACGTGTTACTGTCGTCCTCGCTGGGTCAGTCCGTGCAATTTTCCGACCATCTCGAATCACCAGTGTTCGTGGTGGCTGGGTTCGTAGCGCGTTGAACGGATCGGGTGCATCGAAAACGACGAGTGAGCCTGGCCCACCAACCGAGAGGCCGTACTCTTCGACACCGAAGACGTCGGCGTTGGCTTTCGTCATCATCTCCCAGAGAGTTTTGACGTCGCCTCGACCGTTCATGTGTGCATAGTGCAGCAAAACGAACGCGGCGTCGAGTGGATCACCCCGTCCGTAATGATACCAAGGGTCCATGATAGAGTCGTGTCCGAGTCCGACGGTGACCCCGGCCTCGTGAAGTTCGTCGATGCGGGTATGTCCGCGTCGACGTGGGTACCCGTCGTAGCGACCCTGCAACACGGCGTTGTCGGGGGGATTGGTGACGACGCTGACGCCGCTTTCGGCGAGCAACGAGACGACCTTTGCAGCGTAACTGTTGGGATACGAGTGCATCGCCGTCGTGTGACTCGCCGTAATACGATCACCCATCTCGCGTTTGATCGCCTCACTCGCGAGGACTTCCGTAAATCTGGATCCCGGATCGTCAGTCTCGTCGATGTGAAGATCCATCGCCACATTGTACCGTTCGGCCAGATCCATCGCCAGTTGAATCGACCCAACTCCATCCTCACGAGTGTGTTCGTTGTGTGGAATTGCGCCGACGAGATCAGCCCCCATCTCGAGGGCGTCCGTCAGCAGGTCTTCGTGTGTCTCGTCGGTGAAGATCCCATCCTGTGGAAACGCAACGACCTGTAGATCGACCAGATCCGCAACCTCCTCGCGAAGTTCGAGAAGGGCTTTTACCCCTGCCAGGGTCGGTTCGGTGGTATCTGCGTGTGTTCGAACCCGCGTGACGCCGTTTGCGGCGAGCCACTCGATGACCTGCTGGGCTCGAGTTTTCACATCGTCGACCTCGAGAGATTGCTTTCGTTCGGCCCAGATATCGATGCCGTCGGAAAGCGT